>NZ_JABMCR010000381.1 GCF_013179555.1 Bacillus haikouensis | reverse complement strand
GAAGGCGTACTTTGCCTTCTTGGTCGGTTTGGCTTATGTCATGTGCCTCTAAGCCCTGCAGCTAGACAAATGAGACCCCACAGGAGCGAACGCGACGAGGAGGCTCACGGGCTACCCGCGGAAAGCGAAGTCTTGCATGGAAATCATTAGCGGTATTAAGAATATACGCTGAAATTGTTCGTCTTTATGTCGTGGTTTATTCGTTTTGTCCCAGCCTCATCACACTCTATTTCAGATTCTCGATATCTTCTCTTATGTTCGATTCTTTATTGTAATTCAGGACACCCATTTCTTCGATACTTTTACGCGTTTCCTCATTCCCGAGCTTATGGATCATTTGATAAATTTTATGCATCGAGTGGTCATATTGAGCGTTTTCAGGGTCTTTGTGATACTCGCGGAATGGAATTTGGGCTCTAGTGAAAGTAGACACCTCGTCATCGTAATTCTTCTCAAACAACGCTTTCAACTTTGTTACTTCTTCTGGAGTAGCCTGAATTTGATAACTTACACTTTTTGCTTCTACGGCATGAGGTACGACATCTCCGCTGCCAATATCTATAAAGTACGTATCTCTCGTTTCCATGCTATTCATCTCCCTTAAATTCTTTTCTTGTTATATACATACCTCCTAACCAGTGAACATAAACGAAAGAGGATTGTTCAACTAAAAAAGGTGCCTTCCCATTATGGAAAGCACCTTTTGGTATTAGCTCTTTAACATTCTTGTTTGTTCGATGAAGTATCCGATTCGTTCAACGATCGGTTCAATCGAATTTCCATCGTTGACCAGATCATATTCACTGATGTCCAGGCGAAGAACAGGACATGCGTTAAAGGAGTTGATCCAATTCTCATAACGCTGGTGCATTTCTTCCCAGTACTCAACCGGGGTCTGCTGTTCCATTGGACGCCCTCGTTCACGGATTCGGTCAATCACGTTATCGAGGGATCCTTCCAGATAAATCAGAAGATCGGGATGAGGGAAATAAGGTGTCATCACCATTGCATCGAAAAGGCTTGTATATGTTTCATAGTCAACGTCCGACATATTCCCTTTTTCATGATGCATCTTTGCGAAGATTCCTGTATCTTCATAGATTGAACGGTCCTGAATGAAGCCGCCTCCGTATTCAAAGATCTTCTTTTGTTCCTTAAAGCGTTCTGCTAGGAAGTATACTTGCAGATGGAAACTCCAGCTCTTGAAATCCTGATAGAATTTATCGAGGTACGGGTTGGTATCAACCTTTTCGAAAGATGTGCGGAATCCAAGGGCATTCGCCAATCCGTTCGTCATCGTGGATTTCCCGACTCCGACGGTTCCGGCAATGGTAATGACCGCATTACTCGGGATGCCGTATTTATTGCGAAGATTCATGATAGTGAACTCCTTTTTTTAATGTAGTGTCTAATTGAGTAAGAATCGTGTCCAAGTCAGCTTTGTTTTGGACGAAGTCAATGTGGTCGCCATTGTAGCGAAGAACAGGGATATCCGGGTGAGTTTCTTCAAATGTATTCATATATTCTTCATAATCCAATGATAATTGTTTTAAATAAAGAGGACTGATTTTCTTCTCGAAGTCCCGGCCTCTTTTTTCAATCCGCTTCAGCAGCGTATCAAGACTGGCATTTAAGTAAATCACCACATTCGGTCTCGGCATGTCAGAAGTCAAGATATCATAGATATTAAGATATTTATTGAACTGCTGTTCATCCTTCAATGTGCGTTTAGCGAAGATGATATTCTTCAAAATATGATAATCCGCTACTACCGATTTGTTTTGAGAAATATAATGCTTATCGATATCCTCCAGCTGCTTGTATCGATTGCATAAGAAAAACATCTCTGTTTGAAAACTCCACTCGTCAATATCATCATAAAATTTATCTAAAAACGGGTTTTCATCGACGATTTCCCTTAATAAGTGAAAATGATAGTGGTCGGAAATCGCTTTAGCCAGAGAAGTTTTTCCTACTCCAATCGGGCCTTCAACCGTGATGAAAGGAATTCTCCCCATTTAATGTCCTCCTCATATTACGACAATCTATGTGTTTTTATCAGCGTATTAATAAATTTACGACAAAAATTATTGTAACACAATTGTTGCATTGATTGTTCAGGTTATTTATTGGTTCAGATTAAATTTGATCCATCTTTTTTATCGGTTTTTTTGAGAAAATTATTAGGCTGTTCCTCAGTGCAAATAAACCTATATACGAACAGAAAAACCCGTCGTACAGGTAATGTTAGATTCACCTGTACGACGGGTTCTAATTATTTTTATGAGTAATGAAGGTTATTCGTTTTTTACCTTTTAACGACGTTGAAATTATCAGTGATCAATAGCCAGTTCTGCGGGAAAGAGAGGCCGAGTTTCCAGTAGCTCATTCCCCTGAGGTTAAGCTCTTTCATCAGGTCGAATTTTGCCTGGATGCTTCGGGCATCTTCGAACCAGACTTCGTGGTCTTTTCCTTCGGCTGTGTAATTAAAGAACGGGGCCTGTGCTTTTTGATCGTATTGGATGCTGACATTGTTGGCGGCAGCGATTTCGATTGCCTGCTGCGGGCTGATTGCTTTCGCTGTCGTTCCAGGTTCGAAGGGAAGTGTCCAATCGTAGCCGTACAGGTTCTGCCCCATCATGATTTTCGAAGCAGGCATTTCTGTCAGTGCGTATTCAATCACTTCACGGACGGGGCCGATGGGGGAAACAGCCATGGCCGGTCCGCCGCTGTAGCCCCATTCATAGGTCATGATGACGACAAAATCGACGATTTCCCCATGTGCTTTATAATCATGTGCTTCATACCATTTCCCTTTCTGTTCTGCACTCGTTTTGGGAGCGAGAGCAGTGGACAGCAGCCAGCCTTCCTGGTTGAAACGCTGCTTTGCTTTTCTCAGGAATCGATTATATGCTTCCCTGTCCTCGGGCCGTAAGTATTCAAAGTCAAAATGGATATCACGGAATCCATATTTCTTGGCGGTCTGTACAATGTTATTTAAGAATGTATCCTGGATTGCCGTGTCATTCAGAAGGATGCGTCCGAGTTCATCATTGAACTGGCCTTCTTCCTGGTTGGTAATCGCCATCATAAGGACATTCCCATTATCCCTTCCGGTTTGCAGCAGGTTCCCCATCGGAGGTTCCTGCAGGGTCCCGTCACGCTTCGCCTGAAAGCTGAAAGGAGCAA
>NZ_JABMCR010000380.1 GCF_013179555.1 Bacillus haikouensis | reverse complement strand
AAGCCAGCAATATCATAAATGAATTTTTCAGGATAAAGGGCTGTAAGCTGTCCACCAAGCTGAGGAAGACTCTCCAAAACTTTCACTTTTGCTTGCCTCATCCCCCCATAAAACGCTGTAAACAAGCCTACTGGACCTCCGCCAATAATAGTAATGTCGTATACATTCTTTTTGTCTGTCAAACTAATCACTCCTAGTTATCCCCTACTAGATTTATTTTGTTTATACAATATAGATTGTGAGAGAAAGGCTTGAAATGCTACTAGAGATATTTATTTAAAAAGAATAGTTCAATAAAACAATACTCGATGAACAAATAACTGTTAAACTTACACGAGTGCTTCAGTAGTGAAAGTTTAAATCTGAAACTAAACACTTACCGTCGAGTGAAACAATGAGATATTTCAAATTCGTAAGTAAATCTAGAATTAACTACAAACGACCTCACTAATCAGATCCCGATAAATCATTCGAATTTTAATGGGTCTCCATTAAAAGCCTCTTCTGCTACTTTAATAGAATCGGTTGGACAACCTTCTATAGCATCCATTAAATCATCCATTAAATCATCTGGTATACTGACCGTTCCTTCATTATTATCTAACATAACAAATGAAATACCTTCCTCATCATAATCATAAATATCAGGAGCTGCGGCGCCGCATGCTCCACAAGAAATACAGGTTTCTTTATCAACAATCGTAAACTTTGGCATTTTTTTGCTCCTTTCCCTCCCTAGGGATGAATTTCACTTCAAAGCTAAATAGTTAAAAACTAAGGTGATTATAATCCGGTTTTGCCTAGACACTCTTGTTCAAGAATTCTATTATACTTGCATTAAATTCCCCCGGATTTTCTTGATAACACAAATGACCACTTTTAGGAATGATAACCAGCTCGGAGTTAATCAATTCTTCATGGATAGCCTCCGCTTCCCTTACAGGTGTTACAGTATCCAACTCTCCACATAGAACAAGGACCGGAACATCTATATTAGAGAACAAGTTCGTTTGATTTAGATGATAGAGTGAATAGGCTACCGAACGATATCCAGCTGGTCTTACTTGTGTCATAATTTCTTTTACCCGCATATATACTTCTTCTAAGGCATAGGAAGATAGCAATGCTTCTATTCTTTTTTCTGCTATCTCCTTAGGAGAAAGATTTTCAATCGAATATAACCGATTTTCTAATTTCCTCTCATTCTCATCTCGATCCAAAGCAGCAGCTCCCCTTGTCGGATCGGAAATTATAAGCTTCTTCATCTTATGAGGGTAGAGTAAGCAAAACTCTATAGCAATTGCTGCTCCCATTGAATGCCCGAGAAGGTAGACTTTTTCCAACTTCAACTGATCCAGCATACCATTTAGGACCCGAGCGAATTCCTTGAAATTTCTAAATTCTCCGATTGGATCTGAACTTTTTCCATAACCCGGGGCGTCCCAAGCAATGACTGTGTAATATTCCTTTAATTCCTTTACTTGTTCCCTCCACGACTGGGAATTATTGCTCATACCATGCAGTAATACTAAAGGTTCTCCATTACCTTCCACTTCATAATGGATACTTAAGTCTTCTACTTTTACGTAAGGCATACGATTCAGCCCCTCCTTTCTCAGTTTCAGGTAAAAGGATAGGTTATAAAAAGTGTATATCAGTGTATTGTGAGGTTTTTTTACTTTTCTTTACCTTGTCCTCTCAATCACTCTTCCCTACTGACCTCCCGCTTCCCATGAAAAGTTGATACTTCACTGAATTCACTCCTCATTATGTATAGACCCAAATATGAAGAAACTGCTACCTAAACGGACTAATTTTTTTAATACACGATTGACAAAAAATTAGGTATCAATCCTTTTTAGAAGTTCAATAATCACTTATATGTTGATGTCGTATCCATATAAGCATATCGTCCTTTCCCATTAAAAAAGTTACCTGTCTGAATAACCGGATAACCCCTTTCCTCCCGCATTGTTCCGGGATTTTTATCCGGGTCGCTAAGTTCAAATTGACAGTAGGTGTATTTAGAAAAGCTATAGTGGTTCCACCGTATATAAACCCCATCTCTAACAATCTATTATTTAAACAAGACTATTAACCAAGACCTCGCACTGACAATCCACCATCACTGGATATGACCTCACCGGTAATCGCGCGTGATTCGTCAGATGCTAACAGGACATACGCGGCAACATGATCTTCTGGCATTTGCGCGAGTTGAAGAGGGTTTCGCTTTTTAATACTTTCTGCTTTCGTATCATTATCTACGATTTTCGTAAATGGACGTAACGGAGGAATAACGGAAAGTGCAGTTAAAGTACCACCCGGTGCTACTGCATTAACTCGTATATGTGGTGCTAGTTCAAACGCAAGTTGACGCATCAATCCGATTTGGGCATGCTTGCTCGCTGTGTACCAAACACCCCCGCCATCAGGATAGAAGCTTGCTCCAGATACAGAAAAAATGATATTGCCATTTGTTTTTCTTAGTTCTTCAAGAGCCGATTTCGCGCCGAAAAACGAGCCTTTTACGTTAATGTTGAGGAGGTAATCATATGCTTCAGATAGCGCATCAGGAGTGACATCAGAAAACTTCGCAAATCCATCAAATACGCCTGCATTCGCAATAAAAACGTCTAATTTCCCAAATTGCTCCACAGTGGCTTGGACAGCTTGCTCATTGTCTTCGTATTTGCTGACATCACCCTGGTGAGTAAGAATATTTTCTCCAAATTCTTCTTTCATTTTTTCTAATGTTTCTTTTGATCGGCCAACAATGCAGACTTTCGCTCCTTCTTGAATAAAACGTCGTGTGACAGCTTGCCCTATTCCTGATGCTCCCCCTGTAATCAACACTACTTTATCTTTCAAGACCATTGCCATACGACTCAACCTCTCTTTTATTTTCGAAAATGAAAACTTTATACGAATATTGCAAGGTTTCTAGTATTTATTGTTGTTTGATCCACAATAAATACTCGCTTGGAAAGTTTCCATTTTCCATCTTCGAACATAAATTCATCTTTTCGTTCTCCTGAAATTAAATCATGATGTATATCCGTGCTGCGGCTTCGATAAATAAGCAGGTAGCTATTCACGGCTGCTTTTTCTCCTTCCACAAACTCTTTAATACGCACATTGCTGACGAAGCGCCGCGTTCTGGAAGGAGGAATTTCCGCCCATGCATAATCCGTTTTCAAACGATCCACACGAAG
>NZ_JABMCR010000038.1 GCF_013179555.1 Bacillus haikouensis | reverse complement strand
CTGCGATGTCGACTTTCCCTGACTTCAGCATTCCTGCGTATTGAGCCGGATTTCCCGTTACGTGCTTCATCGTTCCGCCGATGCGTGATGATTCGATGCCGTGCTCCTGCAGGAAGGTCTCTACTTGCACGTCATGCGTACATCCGACAGCCGGGGTGATGAATGACTTGCCTGCAAAATCTTCCACGGATTTCACCCCGCTTTGTTCACTTGCCAGGACAACTGTACCGCCAGTGGAACCGCCGGCGACGATTTTCACATCTGCCCCAGTCATGTAGTTGTTCATGGCAGGTCCCGGTCCGACTAGGCCGGCATCAATGTCACCTGTTTTCAGGGCGGTCATGAAAGAGGAACCGTCCGGGAATGTTTTGTATTCAATTTTCGTGCCGTCTCCAAGCTGTTCCTCATAGTAGCCTTTTTCTTTTGCCACCATCGCCGGGACGTGATTAATATTCGGAAAATAGCCGATGACGATTTTGTCTTTGCTGGAAGAGTAACCGGACGTGCTGTCACTTGTTCCGCAACCGGCTAAAATACCAGTGAACAGGAAGAAAATCGCTGTGAATAGAAATATTTTTTTCATTATTAAGCCTCCTAATGGGTTTGTGAGGGTATTCTGGATCTGAATCATCTATTTTCGTTACGATAACATGTAACGTTTGTTTTTTATTATCAAAAGCAAAAAATTCAACCGAGATGACGGGGGCTCTACTACTGCTTAAGACTCCAGCCCCCAACGCTTAATCACCGACTTCTCAATACGCTGGAAAATCAACTGATCCACGATCGCACCAACGACGCCGATGATGATCATGACCGCAATCACGAGGCTCATATCACCAAAGTCGGAAGCGTAGCGGAGCGTGTAGCCGAGCCCAGGTCCGGTGCTCAACAGCTCACCGGCCATCAGGGCTCTCCATGCAAATGCCCATGCGAGGCGCGAGCCTGTTACAACATAAGGGATGGATGCAGGGAAGATGACTCTGATAAACAGGTCCAATCCTTTCGATCCCATTGTCTGGGCTGCTTTTACAAACAGAGGGGATACGTTCTTGATCCCCATCCGGATATTCAGCGCCATGACGAATGTACCGCCGAGGATGACGACGAAGATGACGGCTTTTTCATTCAAACCGAACCACATGATTGCGAGCGGCAGCCATACGATACTGGGCACACTCTGCAAGGCCAGTAAAATCGATCCGAGCGTGTCGTCAGCCGTTTTAGATTTTGCCAGGAGGACACCGATGCTCGTTCCGATTAAGAGAGAGATGGCTAAGCCGATCAGCAGCCGTTTGAAGCTTGCGGCTAAATCGATGATGAGGGTCTGGTCGGATATGCCGGCAATCAGCGACTGGAAAACGGAAGTGGGAGAAGGAAGCACGACTTCTGTCCATAGACCGAAACGGGACCCCGCTTCCCAGAAACCAATGATGAGTGCAAAGAATAGAATTCGTTTAAGAGCTGTGTTCATAGGCCAGTTCCTCACTTATGACTTTGTCGATTTCTTTCTTTAAGTAACTCATGATGTGCTCCTCGATCTTCACCATTTCTTCCTTATGGGCTTCACGGGGACGGGGTATCTCCACCTTGATATCAGCAAGTATCGTACCGGGACGTGTGCCCATTACGATGATCCGGTCTGATAGTTTAATGGATTCCGAGATGCTGTGCGTTACAAAAAGGACCGTCTTCTTCGTTTCCATCCAGATCGTTTCAAGCTGTCCGTGCAGGCGGGAGCGGGTTTGTTCATCTAGTGCCCCGAACGGTTCATCCATCAAGAGGACTCCCGGGTCCATCGCCAGTGCCCGCGCGATCGCGACCCGCTGCTGCATGCCCCCGGAAAGCTCATGTGGATAAAGATCCTGATAGTTTCCCAGCTGGACCATATGCAGATACTTTGCAGCCTGCTGTCTAGCATCGCTTTTCGACATTTCTTTTTTCAAAGGAAACGTCACATTATCCCGCACATTGAGCCAGGGAAAAAGAGCGGCCTGCTGAAAGACCATGCCCCTGTCTTTCCCGGGCTTCTTAATCGGATTTCCCGCGACTGTGATCCCGCCGCTGGTTGCTTTCGTCAGCCCTGCAACAATCGAAAGAAGTGTAGACTTCCCGCAGCCTGACGGGCCAAGGATCGAAACGAACTCTCCTTTATCGATCTCAAGATTGATGTCCTTCAACACATCGACAGGCTTTCCGGCTTTGTCTTCATATTGCTTATTAAGATGTTCGATTTGAATGAACAAATAATCACCTTTTCTTATAAATCATATTGTTTTAATCGGAATTTAATGAATTTAATTATAGTGTATTAGTAGGGATTGTCAAGGTTGCCTGGGAATTTAATTTATGGAAGAGAAACTAAGGTTGAGGGGAATTATAGAAGTTAAGGATTATTTTAAACTGAAGGTCAACAAACCAGGTGCCTATTGCGGACGAATTTACATAATAAAAAAGCCTCCCGATAAAATCTATCGGGAAGCTTCTCTTAAAGGCTCTGAAGTAATTAGATCGTCCGGCATTCCGTTTTCTCCAATAAAAGGTATGCTCTCAATATCTAGCTTCTGGAATTCAGCATATGCTCCCCCATCTGCTTCAAATGAGTGTGAAACGATCATGCCTTTGACCCTTCCTCCACCGGTAATCCTGATTGTTGCGGAAGGGGCATAAAGGAGGGAAGAATAAGTTCGGGCTCCTCCAGAAATGGTTACATCATCGCCGCCGGTGAAAATATGGCCCTGGAATCCACCGCCGCCGGTGATTTCAATATCAGCGGTTTCTGCATATAATGACCCGAAAATCATTTGGCTCCCGCTTAATTTCATTTTTTTCGATTGTTTTGATTCCTTTAAATAAACAGAAAGCAGCTCAATTTTCCCTTTGTTGTTGATCGTGCTTCCGGAGCCCATGGTCAGTTCATCTTTTACATACAACGTCAAATTCCCGGAACCCTTAATATTGATATGTCCATTTATTACATTTAGATGGTCAACGACGATGGCCTTGTCAGAATCTCCGACGTTTATATTTAATGTATATTTACTTCCTAATTTGATTTCGGAGAAAGAAGCCCCTGATTTTAAATCCAGCGTATAATTATCTGCCCGGTAATTGTCGATCAGAAGCTTGCCGCCTTTTACTACCTCGTGCTGATTCCACTGCTTATCAGGATAAACCGGATATTCCGGATAAACAGGAAAAGGAGGCAGTGCCAATGAAGTGAGCTTATCAAGCGGGACAGGATCTTTAATATTCATACTATGAGGTGCATCAATCGCTGAGCTTTCAGCCCCTCTAGGAACATAAATACTGCCATTTCGATGGGAAGCACCCCCATCAAAGGAAATAGTGCCGGAAGAATTCGAATTCGTCCCCATACTCCCGCTGATCGTTGCTCCTCCATTAAGAGAAATTGTCGTTTCAGTATAAACAGCCATCTCCCCCGGAAGGGAAAGACCACCTTGTGCCTGCCAATTAACATGGAATTTCTTATCAACTTTTCTCGAGTGATTACCGATCGCTCCGTTGGAAGTGATTTTATAAGTGCGGGGAATATCGTCATTGACTTTCTGAATTGTAACAACGGCTTTGGGCTGTTTTCCAAAAGCTGTTTCAAAAGAATCAATTGTGACGGGTTGATTCAGGAATTCATGCTCAAGCTTAGAAAAGAATTCGGATTGATTTTCTGTGTTTTCATAGTACTGTTTCGTTTTATCTTCCAATGTTTTCATTTGGGCAGTCACACCTGCTTCTGCTATATAGTAAGATGACTGATGTGAGCGTTCCGCTGAGTTTTGTTTTGCATGGTTGACTGTGATGGAGAGCAGGCCAAGGCCGAGAACGGATAGAACGATCAATACCAACAGCACAGTCACCAGTGTCATCCCTCGCTCATTGTTCCAATAACCTTGCTTCATGCATAATTACTCCCTTATATAAAGATTCGTGGAAAGTGATGCGACTTTATCAAATTGATTCGGTACGCTTTTCATGGAAACCACGATTTTATTCCCGGATTGTTCCACTGTGAACTCAGCAATTCCCTCTTCCAACGCCTTGCCGTTTTCGTAAAGCACCGTTCCTTGTAAAGTAAATAATTCATCCTCGGTCTGAATGGTATTGTTCAATACCGTAATCGTTTGAGGGGGGGATGAACGGATTTCCCTGGTGATGACATTCATTGCATAGCGGACATTGGCTTCATGCTGGACCTGCTTGGACTGGCTGGTGAACTGCTTCTGTCCAAAAAAATGGGCATTGCTGACAAGCAGCAGCACCATGCATACGAGCGAAAGTGCTGCCAATAATTCAACCAGCGTTATGCCCTTTTGATTACTAAAAAAAGATCTCATGTCCTTACTCCCATCTGTAGATCGTTTCCATTTGGGCCTCTAACTTTTTCTTTGAATCATCGCTGTACACTTTTACAAGGACATTGGAAAGGTCATGATCTGGTTCCTCTACTAATAGTTCAATATAACTTCCTTCTTTATATTGGACGTAGCGGTACCACTTATCTTCTTTGCCCAGGAAGGTCATATCATCAACATGTTTGACAGCCTCGATGAAAGGATAAGACGTGGTCAGATGATACACATTTTCCATTGTGGACTGGGCTATATACGTAGCGTCCAGCATGTCGGTGGATAGCTTCGTTGAACGCATGGACTGAGTGAACATCGGTATGAACGTCATAATAATTAACGTTAAAATCGTAATGGAGGCAATGATTTCAATTAATGTGATGCCCCGTTCGGAACAAATCCTTTTCAACCTCGTTCTCATGCAGTAGCCCGTCCTTTTTTAAAATTACTAGATTTATCCGTTTTTTGTTACTACTATAGTACCATATTACCCCGTTGTATTGGACTCCTGATAGTTTTATATATTCAAAGTTTTTTACGTTACGGTCTTAATAGAAGGCAGATTCTACTATGAAAGTAAACGCATTCAAAAAAATAATTCGTATCCGTTTTTTTCATACTGAAATGGGTAACTTTATATATATAGACAATATATACTATTTCTAACTCAGGAGGGGAATCATGATCAGTCAAACGCGAGACATAGTTCAAAAATCATTGGATGCCTTATTGGAAGACGAGAATTTTCTTCCGGAATTGATGGGTGATGCGAGGGAACAGGCATTTACTTCTCTTACAGCTATCCTGTCAACACCGAACCACGTACATAAATCGTACTTGAGGGTGCCGCTCGAAAATGGGCGGGTCGACCGGATCCCCGCGTTCCGTGTGCAGCATAATAATGCGCTAGGTCCGTATAAAGGCGGGATCCGGTTTCATGAAATGGTGAATGAGGATGAAGTAGTCAATCTGGCTTCACTGATGACCTTGAAAAATGCCCTGCATGACGTCCCATTCGGAGGCGGCAAGGGCGGAATCATCATCAATCCGCGTGAATACAGCGACAAAGAACTCAATGTGATTGCGAAGAAATATGTTCAGTATTTCAGTGATGTGCTCGGTCCCGATAAGGATATCCCTGCACCTGATATGGGTTCCGGGGAGCGGGAGATGGACTGGATGATGGCCGAGTATAAGAGCATACATCCCGGCAATCCGTACAGGGGCAGCTTTACTGGAAAAAGCGTAATCAACGGAGGTTCCCTGGGCCGCCGTGAAGCAACCGGTAAAGGCGTATATTTCACCTTCCGTTATATGATTCATGACTTTATCAAAAATCAAAAAAACCTGATGACAAAAACGGATAATATTTTTGCCGAAACAGCCCTGAAATATGAAAACAAGCCATTGACCATCTCCGTCCAAGGTTTTGGGAATGTCGGATCTGTCGCTGCTCTTGAAGCGTATCAATCCACCCATCTTCAAAATAAAGTGGTGGCGGTGAGCGACCGGAATGTGACGCTGTACAATGAAGACGGACTGGACATTCCTGCACTGGTCGAATTCACAATGAGGAATAAAGGGGACCTCCCGACAACAGATGAACAGTTGAAAGATATTGATGTAAAAGCAGAGATATCAGACAGGGAGGATGTCTTGTACCTTGACGTGGATGTCCTGATATTGGCGGCATTGGAGGATCAAATCCATAATGACAACATGGATAAGATAAAAGCGGGAATCATTGTCGAAGGAGCGAATGCCCCCGTCACAACGGAAGCCGACGAATTCCTGAGTAAAAAAGGAGTCATCATCGTTCCGGATATCCTTGCCAATGCCGGCGGGGTCATCGTCTCCTACTTCGAATGGCTCCAGGGACGCGAAACCCAATTCTACTCAGAAGACGAGGTATTCAGACTTCTCTTCGAAAAAATGCAGGCAACCCTGGATACGGTCCTCCCGCAATTCTTCGGGGACCCGTTCCCTCTGCGCCAGAATTGCTATATCCATTCAGTGATCAAGTTGTCCACTCTGTTATACAGACAAGGAAAACTTTACTAAAATAACGAGTTGAGGGACGGGGCTTAGTGAGTTAAAGCCCCGTCCCTGCTCCTTATGTTTATATGAATTTCATCCGGGTAAAAGATTTGTAGAAAGTTATTAATAACTTTGAAAGGAGAAATTTCAGTATGGCAGAACGACATGCGAAGAAGCTTCCCTACAAAGGGATTAATACGGAGAAGAACAATGGATTGACGGATACGCAGGAGGTGCTTTGGGCGAAAGAATTTAAGCGGGCGACCAAGGCCGGGTATCCGGATGAAGTAAAAAACGAACACGAATAATGGAAAAGATTGATGAGGGACCTCTGTGAACCGTATTTGTTTACGGTTTGCAGAGGTTTTTGTTTTGTTTGATTTTTTGTTTGAGCGGGATTTGTGTGTACGTTAGGTGGTGCCTGGATTAGTACCCCCGTTTTGAGCCAGGTTCCATTGATCAAGGCGGTTCGGGTGCCGGGCACGGGACGCCGGAATTGTGCCAGGCACAGAAGACCGATATTGTGCCAGGCACAGAACCCTGATATTGTGCCAGGCATAAAATCCTGTTATTGTACCAGGCACAGAACCCCGGCATTGTACCAGGTACAAAACCCCGATATTGTACCAGGCACCACACCACCCCCAGCCCACCACCCCAAAAAAACTCCCAAACCAAACCTTTTCCATCCAATGGTATCCTTTTCCTCCCCCAATCCCTATATAAAAGGTGAAGGGAGGTGAGGCAAAATGGCAACGGCGGATTTGAAAGCAACAAAGCTGAGATTTGCGTTTAACGACGGGATGGATGAGAAAGGCAATCCGAAGTATAAGTACAAATCATACAGCTACATCAAGGGTTCGGCTACACCGGATGAAATGAACAGCGCGGCCCAGTCACTTGCAGGTCTTTCTGAGAAGAACCTGTTCAATGTGGAAAAGATCCAGAACTTTGATATTAACGCTTAATGATCGTTGAAAATTGATGGAAAGGAGGAATGTTAAAAATGGCAAAAGTACTTGAACTTCAATTTAGAACGGCTGCAGGGAAGCCGACGAAAATCAGCCTCAATGACCCGGCGGATCCGATCGATACCATCCAGGTGAAAGCGGCTATGGATAATCTGATTGCAACAGGTGTATTCGGCAGCTCAAGCGGCGCACTGGTTAGCATTGAAGGAGCCCGTGTAGTTGAACGAAATGTAACGGATTATGAAGTTTTATAATAGATGAGGTAAGCCCATTTCGGAGATTCGAGATGGGCTTTTCAATGTAATACAAGCTTTTGCTTAAACTGATTATTCCCCGATGCAGTAAGGTATTTATTTCTTAATCAAACGTTTGTTTAAACCCGCCAGCCCGTTATTTCAAAAGGTTTCCAGCTCTTAAACAAACATTTGTTTAACTTTTTAAACGTGCATTGAACCTCTTCAAAAAAAATTTTCCCGTTCCCAAAACAAAGAAACCGCTTACATATAATTCCGCCAAAATCTCTTATTGACTTACTGAATCAAACCATATAACATCACCTATAAGATAAAAAGTTCGAAAATTAAATACTTTCAATTATCAAGAGTGACCGAGGGATCAGGCCCTGTGACGTCCGGCAACCTCCAATATGGAACGGTGCCAATTCCTGCAGAATGGAATTCATTCTGAGAGATAAGTCGATGATAGATAAGCGATGCTTCTTTCAGTAATTGAAAGGAGCATTTTTTATTTCAACGAAGTACGGCAGCATGATGAAATAGGCATTAGTAGAAACAAAAGGGGTGGTCAATGTGATTGAAATCAAAAATCTTGTAAAAGAATACAAGACAAAAAAGCAGACGGTGCTCGGTGTGGATAACGTTTCCGTTACCATACAAAAAGGGGAAGTCTTCGGCATCGTCGGTTACAGCGGTGCAGGGAAAAGCTCGCTCATCCGCTGTCTGAACCTGCTGGAGAAGCCGACATCCGGTGAAATCATTATCGACGGCCAGGATTTGACGAAGTTATCATCCAGGGCTCTACGCCTTGCACGCCAGAAGATCAGCATGATTTTTCAACATTTCCACCTCATCAAAGCAAAGACGGTGTATGAGAATCTTGCATTTGCTTTAAAGGCTGCCAAGGTTCCAAAGGCGAAAATCGAGCCGAGGGTGAACGAACTTTTAGATATGGTCGGGTTAAGCGATAAAGCCGAGGCTTATCCGGCACAACTGAGCGGCGGGCAAAAGCAGCGCGTCGGAATTGCACGGGCGCTTGCGAACAACCCATCCGTGCTGTTGTGCGATGAAGCAACTTCCGCACTGGACCCGAGTACGACGAAATCCATCCTTAAACTATTAAAAGATATCAATAAACAGCTTGGATTGACCATCGTCCTCATCACGCACGAAATGGAAGTGGTGAAGGAAATCTGCGACAGGATGGCTGTCATGCAGGACGGCAGAATCGTTGAAGAAGGAGCGGTATACGACCTCTTTGCCAATCCGGTACAGCCGCTGACAAAGCAGTTCATCGAAAACATCCTGCAGTTTGAATTGCCTCCGCACTTATTGAACAGCCGGACCGGGAAATTGATCAAGATTCAGTTCAAAGGCTCGATCGCTGAAGAAAGTGTGGTATCCGAGGTATTCCAGAAATACAAGGTTCGCGGCAATATCCTGCATGGGAAAATTGAATACATCCAGGAAACTCCGCTTGGGATTTTCATCATGGAGCTGATTGGCGAAGAAGCTGAAATACAGGCGGCAATCCGTTACATAACCGCCAAAACACAAAGCCTGGAGGTGCTCGACCGTGCTGCCTGATTCATTGATTGCGATTTTACCAGAGTTGAATAAAGCCTTTCTTGAAACCGTCTATATGGTCGGCATTTCATTGGCCATCGCGATACTGCTCGGGCTGCCGCTCGGTGTGCTGCTTTTTGTGACGGACAAGGGATTGTTTTTACAAAATGGATTCGTTAAAAAGATCGTGGGCTTTTTGGTGAACATGGTCCGTTCGGTTCCGTTCATCATTTTACTGGTTGCATTGCTGCCGTTGACGAAACTATTGACGGGCACGACGATCGGACCGACAGCCGCATCCGTTTCACTGTCCGTAGCGGGGATTCCGTTTTTTGCGAGGATGGTAGAGACGGCACTGCGTGAAATTGATAAAGGTGTCATTGAAGCATCGGTGTCTGTGGGGGCAAGTCCATGGATGATTATCAAAGATGTCCTGCTTCCTGAGGCGAAGCCGGCTGTCATCCAGGCCATCACGATTACAACGATCAGCCTTGTCGCCTATTCTGCCATGGCTGGAATCGTTGGAGGAGGCGGAGTCGGCGACCTCGCCATCCGTTTCGGCTACTACCGCTACGATAATACGGTGATGATCACCACGGTCGTCGTGTTAATCTGTCTGGTGCAGCTTATCCAGTACACAGGTGATATTTTCGCAAGATTAGTAGATAAAAGATAATCAATTTAGGGGGAAGATTTCATGAAGAAGTGGATTTTACTTTTAGCAGCAGCATTAACCGTAAGCTTGCTCGCAGCCTGTGGAGGCGAAGAGGCAAGCTCCGGGGAAAAGAAAGAAATCACGATCGGGGCTACATCCGGTCCTTACAGTGATATGGTTACAAAAGCCATCAAACCGGGGCTCGAAGAAAAAGGTTACACGGTAGAAGTAAAGGAGTTCAGTGATTACATCCAGCCGAACAATGCATTGGCCCAGGGCGATCTCGATGCGAACCTGTTCCAGCATAAAATCTACATGGAAACATTCGCAGAACAGCACGGCATGGAGCTTTCCGAAGTCATCGTCGTCCCAACAGCACCTATGGGGATCTACTCGAACAAATTCGATTCTTTGGATACCATCAAAGAAGGCAGTGCCATCGCCATCCCGAACGACCCGACAAACGCAGCACGTGCGTTCCAAATCTTAGAGGATGCCGAGCTGATCACGTTGAAAGAGGGGACCGATCCTCTGACGGTTTCTGAAAAGGACATCGATCAAAATGTGAAGAACCTTCAATTCAAGCCAATCGAAGCCGCACAGCTTCCAAGAGCGGTCGAAAGTGTCGACTTATCAGCCGTACCGGGCAACTACGCACTTGCGGCAAAAATGGACTTACTGGATGCTTTGCAGCTTGAGAACATGCCAGATCAATACCGCAACCGCGTCGTCATGAACACGAAAGACATCGATTCACAGCTGGCGAAAGACATCAAGGCAGTGGTGGAGGCGGATGAATTTGAAAAGGTGATCGATGAAGAATTCAAAGGCTTTGGGAAGCCGGAGTGGATGGAATAGAATATATAAGCATACTACCTTAGTGAGGGACGGGCATTGAAATTGCCTGTCCTTCTTTTTTATTTGATAAGAAATGATACATTTATCCTCGAGAATGGTGCCTGTTTCAGGCATATTCCCTTTCGACGTTTCACTCCGCCCGCTGAAGCCTGACTTCACTGGTCTGCCCTCCAATGCTCGTCGGGGTGGTGCAAGGTGTATACGATTTTATTTAAAAAATATTCAAACAATTATGAAAAAGTTATTGATTTTTTAATAATTACATAATACAATTGAAAAAAATTAAAAAAGAGGGTGACTAAATTGAAAATAATTCAACATGATAGTCAAGGATTGGATGATTTGGATAAACAACTGTTAAAGTATCTTCAGAAAGATGGCAGGCTCTCCTATACAGAACTGGCAGAAATATTGAACACCACGGTCGGCACTGTCCGGAATCGCGTTCAACGTTTAATGGATCAGGATAAACTGAAAATTGTCGGGGTCGTGAATCCATTTTTGACAGGAATGCCTTCAGTTGCCATGTTTGGGATGAAAGTGACGATGAGTAAATTGACTCAAGTGATTAATCAGCTTGTTGAAATACCGGAAGTCCGATTTGTGGCAGCTTCAACCGGCCGTTATGATTTATTCGTAGAAGTAATTACGACAACCAATACGGATTTATATCGAATCATTAAAGAAGAATTCAGTAAAATAGATGGGATTGAATCAACGGAATCTTCCATGTTTTTAGAAATCCATAAACAATCGTATGACTGGGGTGTTGGAACAGAATAATTTTTTTATATCAAGTATTCTGAATAGTCATTATTATCAAAAAGAGGAGGGTTTTTATGAAAAGGGTCATGTTTATTGTCTTTATTCTTTCTTTCTTTCTTTACTTCCCTGCTTCAGCATCTGCAGCCGGCTCTACGATGCTAAAAGAGGCAGACATATCTGTTGAATCGAGTATTGATTCCCAATATAAACTTGAGGAAAAAGTAACCCTTACCCATATTGAAGAAAGTGAGGATGGAATGATTACCCACACGTTCTCACATCTAAAGAACAGCGAGATTCGTGATTTGGAGGTGACAACTGATGGACAAGCTCTTCAGCATGAATGGGAAAAAGGGAAGACACTTCATAAGCTTCATGTTCAGGTACCGGAAGAAGCTGCTGGAGAATTTACTTATACATTAAGTTACGAGCTGAATTTGGAGGAAGATTCTTTTGCAACTTCGCTCTTTGTCCCGATGTATCCGGCGGGAGGGACAAACAATGTAGTTCATATAAAATTTAGTGCCCCTGAGGGAGAGGTTATTCATAAGAATTCCTTCCCGGTTCTGACAAAGGAGACTGGGAATGAAGTGGAAACCGGGATGATGAATATCCCTTCTCATGTGAAATACGTGTACGGTGAGACTGCTGATCCATTTAATGTATTCAACTTGATTTCATGGGGAGTGGTGGCTGTTCTTATTGCGATCATCGTTTTATGGTTCAGAGCGGAACTGAATAAGAAGAAGGAGGCTTCTGTCTAATGGGGATGCCATTCTGGGGACTTGTCATTTATGCTGTTGTGTTCATTTCAGGGTACTTTATCTGGGCATTGAAGATGAATTCTAAAGAGGAAGAATGAGAGGGGGATATGAATGTTTGAAATAAGTCCGGTTTTTTATTACGTCATTATTGGATACTTCGTTTTTGTTTTGGGGATTGGAATGTGGGCTGGGAGAGGCAATAAAACAAGTGAAGATCATCTGGTAGCCGGTCGTTCCATAGGTGCAGTGATCGGTGGAGCGGCTCTTGCAGCCACTCAAATGAGCGCAGGTACCTTTGTTGGGACAATGGGGGTCCATTATCTGACGGGGGCAAGCTATATTTGGTTCTGGCCGGGGTTATGGCTTGGGTGGCTTGTTTCGGCAATCTGGGTTGCTCCGAAATTCCAGAAGTTCAACGGTGTAACCGTTCCGGATTACGTGGAAAAACGTTATAACACAAAGGTTGGGAAAGTAATCGCAGCAATCCTGATTATCGTTGCTTATACCGTGTACCTGATCGGCCAGTATGTTGCCGGCGGAATCGTGATGCAGACGATCTTTGGCATTCCCATGGTGTGGGGGGCATTCATCACGATTGCCATCACGATGGTGTACACAATGAAAGGCGGCATGAAGGCTACGGCATATAGTGATTTCGTACAGGCACTGATCATGGCCGGATGTTTCTTCGCTGCTATTCCGCTTTTATTCAATCAGGCCGGAGGTTATGAGTTCGTGGGAAGCTTTCTTACAGAACTTGACCCTGCGATAACAGGCTGGCATTTCGGCTTTAAGGATCTTCTTGGTTTCGGACTTGCCTTTGGATTTGCAATGGCGATCTCACCTTATGAACTGGCAAGAATGTATACGTTGAAAAGTCAAAAAACAGTACGGCTGGCAATCGGATTCTCATTTATTTTTCAAGTGATTGTGGGAATCTCTGTGTGCTTGGGCGGAATGGCCATGCGCTCTTTGTACCCAATGCTGAATACAGGTGACAGTGCATCTTCCATCATGGCGATCAATGTACTTCCTCCATTGGTCGGGGCCCTGCTCATGGTGGCGATATTAGCTTCAATCATGAGTACGGTTTCCGGGGTTATGCTCGTTTCGGCTTCAGGGATTTCACATGATATCTACGGGGTTCTTAAACCTCATGCAACGGATAAGGAGAAGATGAGGCTGAACCGTATCGCCGTAGTCGTCTTGTCGTTGGTCCCGTTGATCTTTGCCATCAAACCTTTCGACATGGTCCAATTCATTGTCATGGTACAGGCATCCCTGGTGGCAAGCTTCTTCTTTGCTCTTGTCATCTTCGGCTTAAACTGGAAGGGAGCGACAAAAGCAGGTGCCCTTTCTTCCATGATCGGGGGGGTATTGACCGTACTTCTATGGTTCCTTCTGGATAAGCCGTTCGGACTGAATGAAGTCATACCGGGTGTATTGGTATCCGCACTCCTGCTGATTATAGTGAGCAAGGTTACCAAGCCGGTTCCGAAGGAGAGCCTGGAGCCATTTTTTGAAAAATAATAAATATAGAAGGTGTCAATCATGGATTGGCACCTCTTCTTATAATCGATGAGGTGAGAGAATGAGAGAATGTTCATTTACCAATAAAGCAGTATTGATAACAGGAAGCGGTGCGGGTATCGGGAAAGGAATCGCTAAAAAGTTTGTACAAGAAGGGGCAGACGTTTTCTTGGTGGATATCAATGAAGAAAAGCTGGCTGAAACCAAGGAAGAATTGAAATCCATAACTGGGCCTAATCAGAAAATCATCATTTTTTCAGGGAATCTATGCAGTTCTTCTTTTAGAAAGGAAGCAGTGGAGCAGGCAATTGGGTCTCTCGGTAAAATTGATGTCCTGATTAACTCTGCAGGCATCTACCCTTCTAAACCGGCATTGGACATTACAGAGAAAGATTGGGACTCGGTGCTGGATTTGAATATGAAGGCTGTGTTCTTTTTAAATCAAGCGGTTGCTCAGACGATGATTGAGAAGAAAATACATGGAAGTTTAATCAATATCACGTCGACGGCAAGTGAGGTGGCAAGGCCGGGGGTCGTCCATTACTGCTCTTCGAAAGCCGGAGTGAAGATGATGACCCAAGTGCTTGCTTTGGAGCTCGCTCCCTACAATATCAGAGTCAATGCCGTAGGACCTGGCCTAGTGGAGACAGAAACGTTAATGAATACATTGACGACGGACGAAGCGGTCAAAGAGCATGATGAAAAATTATCTTATAGTCCATTGCAGAGAGCGGCGGATGTGGAAGAAATCGCAGATGGGGTTTTATATTTTGCAGGCTCAAAAGCTTCCTATGTAACCGGGCAGACATTATTGATCGACGGGGGCTATTCTGCAGGCAGGATCTTTAAGAGTCTTAAATAATAGGAGGTTTTTTGTTTGGTAGATGTAGTTGGTTTTATAAATGATAAAAAGGAAGAAATGGTCCAGTTATTAAAAGAAATTGTAGAAAGGGAATCGCCTTCCACAAATAAAGAGCTTACCGATTTGCTTGGAAGCTGGCTGGCTGAGCAATTTTCCCGCCTGACAAAAGGCGAGGTAACAAAGATTGAAAACGATCAATATGGTCATCACTATCGAGCAGAGTGGGGGGAAGGGAAAGAGAAGCTCCTGTTACTTGCCCATTTCGATACCGTTTGGCCGGAAGGTACTCTTGATTCGAAACCTTTCAGGATTGAAGATGGGAAAGCGTACGGGCCCGGGGTCTTTGACATGAAGGGCGGAATTGTCCAGGGATTGTATGCCTTGCACGCACTTGAAGAACTGGGGAAAAAGTTAAATAAGAAGATCGTGTTCTTGTTTACTAGTGATGAAGAAATCGGCAGCCCGACATCTCAGGAACTTATTGAAAAAGAAGCGGCGGGAAGTGATAGAGTGTTCGTACTTGAACCCGCAATGGGAGTGGAAGGAGCCATCAAAACCTCACGAAAGGGAGTGGGCATCTTTCAGTTGCAGGTGGAGGGAAAACCCGCTCATTCAGGGATCGACCCGGAAAAAGGCGTCAGCGCAATCGGGGAATTGGCCCATCAAATCAATTACTTGCATGGACTGACTGATTTGTCGCTCGGTACAACAGTAAACGTAGGAACCATACATGGAGGTACGACTTCAAACGTCATCGCTGCGCATGCAGAAGCAGAAATCGATTTGCGTGTGAAGGCACAGAGTGAGTTTGACCGGGTGATCCCGCTCATTCAGAACTTGGATCCCATTAATGACCAAACAAGCGTAGAGGTTACCGGCGGGATCAACCGCCCGCCGCTAGAAAGGACAGAAGATGTTCAGTCCATGTATTCTGCAGCCCGGAGCCTTGCATCGGAATATTTGAACATTGAACTTCCTGAAAAAGAAACAGGAGGGGGAAGCGACGGGAACTTCGCTGCACAATTGGCGCCGACACTTGATGGATTAGGGGCTGTCGGAGACGGAGCCCATGCGAATCATGAGCATCTGATTGTGAAAGAGATGCCGGTTCGCAGCGCCCTGCTTGCCTTGTTGTTGATGCATTACGGAGAGGAAAAAGGAGGTTATGAGGATGAATGATACAAAGTCAAAGGAAAGGCTGCTCGAACAGGTCAGCCGGGAAACATTAATGGAGTTCACTGAAAACATTGCATCTGAAGTGCGTCTATCCGGTTCAGAAGAAGAATGGAGGGCATTTCTTTACGCCAAAGAGAAGCTTGATGAGTTTGGTCTGAAAACCAATCTGTATAAAAAGAAGGCATTTATCAGCCTGCCTCTGTCAGCAGAATTGAATGTTTCGGGAATAAGCTACCTGGCTATCACCCATTCCATGGCCCCTTCGACACCGGAAGATGGAGTGGGGGGAGAGCTTATCTATATCGGGGAGGGATCGGATAAGGATTATTCCAGTCATGACGTGCGCGGGAAAATCGTCCTTGTAGATGGGCTGGCAATTCCCGGTGCAGTAAAGCAAGCCGGGGACCATGGTGTATGTGGAATTGTCTTTATCAATGCGGACTATACGCATGAGATGATCGTGTCGACGGTTTGGGGAAATCCCACCCCTGAAAAAAAAGATCAGTACCCTCGTATCCCGGTCGTATCGGTCAACTATTCTGACGGTTTGAAAATAAAGCAGCAGCTGAGTGTCAACTCTGATGTGCCTGTATGGTTTAAAACAAAAGTAGATACAGGCTGGAGGGAAATCCCTACCCTTGAAGCGGTAAAGGAAGGGGATACCGAAGAATTCGTGCTGTTCAGCGGCCATATCGATTCCTGGCATCTTGGCGCGATGGATAACGGAACAGCCAATGCAACAATGCTGGAGGTTGCGAGAATAATGTCATCCGAGAGGCTGAGCCGGACGTTGAAAGTGGTATTCTGGTCCGGTCATTCCCATGGGCGATACGCAGGTTCCGCCCTATACTGCGACGAACATTGGGAAGAGCTGTATGATTCGTGTGTTCTTCACGTAAATATCGATTCCGTGGGCGGGAAAGGTTCTGTCGTGCTATCGGAAGGGAATGGTATGGCAGAAACGAAAGAATTGGCACGTGAAGTCATCAAAGAACAAACTGGCGAGATATATGAAGGTTCCCGGTTCGGAAGGGCAGGAGACCAGTCATTCTGGGGTCCTGGCGTGCCTTCACTCCTGATGGGTCTATCCGAGCAGACCCCTGCAGACACACCCGCTTCTGCCGCATTCTCCCGATTGTTCGGAGGAGGCAAAGGTGGAGGCTTTGGCTGGTGGTGGCACACAATAGAGGATACATTGGATAAAATTGATCCCGAATTGCTAGAAAGAGATTGCAGGATCTATTTATCGATTGTCCATCTGGTCTGTACAAGGAAGCTTCTTCCGTTGGATCAGCGGAAAGCAGTTGAAGAAATACTTGGGCATTTACGGAACTATCAAGTGGAGGCACCTCAATTTAGCGGTCTGGCTCAAGCGATTCAAAAGGCTGCCAGTTTAAAAGAATGGGTGGATAAGATTTATGAAGAAATCGATACATCTGAACAGACGCTGAATACGAAGAAAATCGCTGAAATAAACAAGTGGCTCCATTCTCTTTCCAAAGGATTAGTGCGATTAAATTATGTCGGGAAGGATGAATTTGATCATGATCCGGCTGCCGCGCAAGTATCCATCCCGCTTCTTGCTGATATATGGAAGTTGAAAGAAGTTTTCGCTGATCCGGAAGAGACTTATCTATATGAAACTAGTATTGTACGGAATTTGAACAAAGTGAATCATATCTTGAAGTTATTGGTAAATAAGACAAAATCCATTCAAGTATAAAGGAATCCAGAATGAAGGAGATACAGCGTATGAAAACAACAATCGTCGGTGCTGGTGCCATCGGTGGAGTCATCGGAGCTTTTTTAGCAAAAGCAGGGTATGAAGTAGAGTTCGTCGATGTAAATGAAGAACATGTAAAAGCGATGAAGGAAAGCGGTCTGACCATCAGGGAAAAGGATTCAACATTCACCGTCCCTGTCCAGGCCTACACGGTGAAGGAGCTGGCAGAAAAAGGAGAGGCGCTTGAAGAAGTATTTTTATGTGTGAAAGCACTGCACACCAGCGAAGCGGTACGGGACATTAAAGATTTATTGACCGAACAATCCTATATCGTCTCATTTCAAAACGGATTATGTGAATATGAAATAGCAGAAGAGATTGGATTGGATCGCACGGTCGGCTGTTTCATCAACCTCTTTGCTGACTACCAGGAACCTGGCTTGATAGAATATGGAGGAGTCGGAAGCCTCTATATCGGAGAAGTGGAGGGCGGTATATCTTCAAGGGTCGAACGCATCGTGAACAAATTATCCGTATGGGGAGAAGCGAAAGCGACCGAAAATATACTAGGTTATTTATGGGGGAAGCTTTCATACGGAGCAGTACTGACCGCTACTGCAACGACAAATGAAACAATCGCAGATATTCTGGATGATCCCGGTTATTTTGACTTAATCGTGAACACAGCGAATGAAGTCCTCCAGGTGGCTGTAAAAAAAGGAATCGTTCCAGAAGGATTTGATGATTGGGAGCCGCGAGTCATCTTATCAAAAGAACCTGATCAAATCAGGAAGCAGCTCAGTATATTGACTGAGAGACTTCGGAACTACACCAAAACACGTACCGGTATCTGGAGGGATCTTGCCGTAAGAAAAAGAAAAACCGAAGTTCCCGAGCAGCTGAATCCGGTCATCCTTGAAGGAGAAAAATCAGGATTCGAGATGCCCATCACCACAAAAATCGTCACAATGATACAAGAGATCGAACAAGGAACACGCCAAATGCAAACAGAAAACCTCGATGAGCTGAAAGTTGCTTTCATACACTGATATATATATGAGACTTGGACAAAAGAGTTTTAGTCTAAGTAAAACCCGATCTTACATGAATTCCAGGATTCAAGTAAGGTCGGTTTTTTATTAATTTGTTCAAATGTCCATTGGGTTCTGATTACCTTCTTTGACTTTATAGATTCATTACATGATGAATGTAAACTCCTCACTATACGAAAGCTACAACTAGGTCTAATTTCACTTTTATTGTTACATTTGTAAGTCGAAAGTTCTGATTTTGTAAAATAATTGAAAATATCTTAAAATTCGACGAAAAGATGCTATATTTAAAAGGAAGCTTAGCCAAAATTCTACATACTAAGCGGTTAATGGAAATGACTAATGGAGGTGTTTTCATAGGATAAAGTAAATATCCGCTATATCCTTTTTGGGGAAAAAGGATTGGTTTCGCGGTGTGAAGTGACATCTTATGTAAGCGTTTGCATTTTTGGTTTGGATCAAATTTACTGTTTAACAAAGAAAGAGGAGGAACCAATTTGAAAATCATGAAAAAGCAGTTGTTCATTTTGACAACGATTTTCGCCTTGCTTGCCGGGTACATCCTGCCTGTCGGCTCGATTGCATCTGCAAATGATACCTTAACGGTTCAGGAAGCGATTGAGAATAATGAAGGAACCGGAACAGTGAGCGGTTATATTGTGGGTCATACAAAAGCGACCGACAGTTATAATTTTGAAGCGCCTTTTGGCAATGACTATAACTTGGCCATTGCTGACAGCGTGGATGAAACGGATCCGGCTAACATACTGCCGGTACAGATTCCGAGTGTTTTCCGCCCGGCATTTGGTCTCCAGACAAATCCTGATATCATTGGTAAAAAAGTAACGATTACCGGAGACTTAACGGCATATTTTACTGTACCTGGTTTGAAAAATGCAACAGCCATGACGTTCGAAGGCGAGGAGCCTGAGGAACCGACGCCGTATGAAGGCATCGAAGGTTTGAGCATCCATGACATCCAGGGCGATAGTCATACATCCCCTTATGCTTCTGAAAAAGTAAAAGAAGTGGAAGGGATCGTTACACACGTAGAGGATGCAAGCAACTTCTACATGCAGGACCCTAATCCGGATGAGAACCCGGAAACTTCTGAGGCATTGCTTGTGTACAAACCTTCTCACGGTGTACAGGCAGGTGATCATGTAAAGGTCGATGGTCAGGTCAAGGAATGGGTGCTTGATGGTTACGACGAGAAATTACAGACAGACCTGGCGATGACTGAACTCAATGCCCAATACGGTAATGTCATTGTTGATTCAAGCGGCAACGACCTTCCTGAAGCTCTTGTCATCGGGGAAGATGTAACACCTCCAACCGAAGTAATCGATAACGACCAATTGAGTGATTTCGATCCTGAACAGGACGCAATCGATTTTTACGAAAGCCTGGAAGGCATGCGCGTAGCACTTGAGAATCCTGTCATCACAGGACCTCAAAAATACGGTGAGCTTCCGGTCATCACAGAGAAAGTCGAAGGAAAAGCTTATACAAAAGAAGGCGCTCCATTGTTGACTAAAGAAAATCAAAACCCTGAAAGAATGTTCCTGTTGCTGGATAACCGTGATTATGTTGCGAAAACGGGTGACCAATTTAACGGGACAGTAAATGGTGTGGTCAGCTACGGCTACAGTAACTTTAAGATTCTGGTGAACGAAGCCGAACTTCCGGAACTGAACGAACGCGAATTCACATCTGAAGTGACAACCATTGAGAAAGATGATGAAGAACTGACAGTTGCTGCTTACAACATTGAAAACTTCGCAGCCGCTGACACGGAAAAGCGTGACAAACTTGCAAAATCAATGGTGGAAAACCTGAATTCTCCTGATATCATCGGGCTTGTCGAAGTGCTGGACGAAAGCGGCACGACGGACGACGGTACTGTAAAAGCTGATGCAAACTACAAAGCATTGAGCGATGCCGTTGAAAGCTTTGGAGGCCCAACCTATGCGTGGACGGAAATTGCACCACAGGATAAACAGGATGGCGGTGTACCGGGCGGGAATATTCGTGTCGGCTACCTTTACAATCCTGAACGGGTAACGCTTGCAGAAGCTCAAAAAGGTGATGCAACGACTGCAGTTGCATATGAAGATGGTTCTTTAACGGTTAACCCGGGAAGAATCGATCCTGCGAATCCGGCTTTCGATGACAGCCGCAAGCCGCTTGCAGCTGAATTCGACTTTAACGGAGAAGAAGTGATTGTGATCAACAACCACTTCAATTCAAAAGGGGGAGACGAGCCGTTATTCGGTAAGAATCAGCCTCCTGTACTGGGTAGCGAGGCGCAGCGCATGGAAATCGCTCAAATCGTAAACTCGTTTGTGTCTGACATTCATGAAAAGAAAGAAGATGCGAATGTCGTCGTGATGGGGGATCTGAATGACTTTGAATTCTCCGCTCCATTACAGACTCTTAAAGGGGATGTTTTAACAAACCTTGTTGAAACACTTCCTGAAAATGAACGATACACGTACAACTATCAAGGAAACGCACAAGTCCTGGATCATATGCTCGTATCGAATCAACTGGCTGCAAGCGCAGAATTCGATATCGTCAATTTCAACTCTCCTTATATGGAAGAGCATGGCCGCGCAAGTGATCATGATGCTTTAGTGGCTCAGCTTGATTTTGCGGAAGAAGCAGCGGAAGATTTCAACCTGTCCATCATGCACACGAACGATTCACATGCACATGTTGAAGGGTACCCTCGTTTATTCACTGCGGTTAACGAGATTCGTGCCGATAAAGAGAATTCCCTTCTATTAGATGCAGGTGACGTATTCTCTGGTACGCTTTACTTCCGTCAATATGAAGGATTAGCGGATCTGTGGTTCATGAACGAGCTTGGTTTCGATGCGATGACATTGGGGAACCATGAGTTCGATAAAGATTCAGGGACCCTGGCTGATTTTATCAAAGAAATGAACTTCCCGATGGTATCCTCCAACGTAACTGTTACGGGTGATGCTGACCTCGAACCATTGGTAAAGGACGAAATTGGAAAGCCTGGTGAAGGCGGGAACATCTATCCTGCGATAATAAAGGAAGTGGACGGTGAAAAAGTCGGGATCTTCGGTCTGACGACACCGGACACAGCATTCATCTCCAATCCTGGAGAAAATGTAGTATTTGAAGATGCAGTGGAAAGTTCAGCTGCTACCATCAACATGCTTAAAGAAGAAGGCGTAAATAAAATCATCGCACTTTCTCACTTAGGCTATTCGAATGATCTGGAGCTTGCTGAAGCAGTAGACGGGCTGGACGTCATCGTTGGCGGTCACTCTCATACGGTGCTTGAAGAGCCGGTCGTAATTGACAAAGAAGAGCCGACACTGATCGTACAGGCCGGTGAATACTTGAACCTCCTTGGATTATTGGATGTGACGTTCAACCCTGAAGGTGTCGTCACAAGCCATACAGGCGAAGTGCTTCCTTTGGAGAATTACGAGGAAAATCCTGAAGCGCTTGCGAAAGTACAAGAGTTTAAAGCACCGCTTGATGAACTCAAAAGCGAAGTAGTAGGGTCAACGGATGTAGCTCTAAACGGGGAGCGTAATGATGTCCGCAGACAAGAAACAAACTTAGGAAATCTCATCACGGATGGGATGGTTGCCAAGGCGAACGAGTCTGTAGAAACGTACATCGGACTTCAAAATGGCGGAGGAATCCGTGCATCGATCGACGCTGGCGAAATCACCCTTGGTGAAGTGTTGACTACAATGCCATTTGGCAATCAGCTTGTCACTCTTGATTTGACAGGACAAGAAATCCTAGATGCACTTGAACACAGTGTTTCCCGAGTGGAAGGCGAAGATGCTCCGGGAGAGTTCCTGCAAGTATCCGGCATTCACTTTAAATACGATGTGAACAAACCAGTCGGTGAAAGAGTATGGTCTGTTGAAGTGAATACAGCAGACGGGTTCCAGGAAATTGATCCGGAGCAGACATACCGTGTAGCTACCAATGCATTCACTGCAGACGGCGGAGACGGATATGATATGTTCAAACAGGCTAAAGATGAAGGCCGTCAAACCGACTTGTTCCTGGTAGACTTCGAAGTGTTCACGGATTATCTTGATAACAACAGTCCTGTCTCGCCAGAAGTGGAAGATAGAATTGTCCAGGAAGTGG
>NZ_JABMCR010000379.1 GCF_013179555.1 Bacillus haikouensis | reverse complement strand
TCGTTTGAAGATATTCGTATAAGCTTGGAATAGGAGATCATACGTCTCATCAAGACTTTCTCCGGAAGAGTGGAAAGAGTATGCATCTTTCATAACAAATTCCCTGCCTCGCAGCAGACCAAAGCGCGGACGTTTTTCATCACGGTATTTTGTCTGTATCTGATAAAGGGTCAGTGGAAGGCGCTTATATGATTTAATTTCGTCCCTTACAATGCTTGTGATCATTTCTTCATGAGTGGCACCAAGTGCAAACTCACGTTCATGACGATCATTCATACGCATTAATTCAGGGCCATACGTTCCCCACCTTCCCGATTCTTTCCATAATTCAGAGGGCTGAAGGGCAGGCATCAGCAATTCAGAGGCCCCTGCAGCATCCAATTCTTCACGGATAATTTCTTCAACTTTATTTAAGACCTTCTTTCCTAAGGGCAGAAAACTGTATATCCCACTTGCATTCTGTCTAATATAACCGGCACGCAGTAGTAGCTGGTGACTTTTAATCTCCGCATCAGCCGGTGTTTCTCTAAGGGTAGGAATCAAAGTATTTCGTTGCTTCATTTATTAGCACCTCGGTTAACAGTTAGTGTTAAATATGTAGTTCATTAGAAAAGAACAGAGAGATACTCTCCATTCCTTTCTTCATTTTAGCGTAAATGAACAGGCAGTACTACCCTCATTTTTCAATTGTACGAGGTAGAAACTGCCTGAAAACCCTTCTATTATGAAATATAGTACATCTTATAAAAAGAAACGTTGAATGTCATTCCATGTGACAACCAGCATCAGCACCATCAGGAGTGCGAATCCAACAAAATGGACCATTCCTTCCATTTGACGGTCTACCGGTTTTCCTCGCACCGCTTCTATTCCGAAGAAAAGCAGCCTTCCCCCATCAAGGGCAGGGATCGGGAGCAAATTCATAATCCCTAAGTTAATACTTAAAATAGCAGCCCATCTCATTAAATAGAAGATCCCTGATTTTGCTACCACGTCTGTTGACTGATAGATCCCTACAGGACCGGACAGTGCATCAATGGAGAACTCGCCTGATACCAGTTTCCCCAGTAGTACAAAAATCATTTTAGTCCACTCATATGTCTGCTCAGCACTATTGGTTACAACCTTCAGGGGAGACTTCTCAACAGGGCTGTGGACGCCTATTATTCCGATTTCCTTCCCCTCTACTTCTTGAGGCTTAGGTGTAACAGAGATTTCCTCGGTTGTACCTCCACGTTCAACAGTGAAGTTCAGTTCATCCCCAGGATGTTTCTGAATGACAGTTACGATGTCTTCCCAAGTGGAAATTTCCTTCCCATCAATGATTTGGACGACATCATTTTTCTGAAGCCCTGCTTCCTTTGCTGCACCGTCTTCAGTTAAGTTACCGAGAACAGGGTCATTGGTAGGTACCCCTTGTAATAAACCAACAAGTAAAAAAATAAAGAAAGCCAATATGAAATTGAAAAGCGGTCCTGCAAAAATGGCCATCGCTCGTTTAGACAGGGACTTCGAAGCAAACTGACGATCCCACGGTGCTATTTGTGTTTCCACACCATCTTCTACAAATACAGCATCACGTGAAATTTCAAAATGTTTGATTACTTCCTCTTCTTCATCTTCATAACCTTTAATATAAAGCCTGTGTTCCAGGTCCGCTTCCTCAACTTCTATAACCCTTATATTCGGATAGCGGTCTTTATTATTCAGGACAATTTTCCTTATCTTTTCATCTTGATCAAGCACGAGTCCTACTCTATGCCCAGCTTTCAGTTCCACCATTTCCGGGTCTTCTCCGGCCATCCGGACGAAACCTCCTAATGGCAGAAGTCTTATTGTGTATGTCGTTTCGTTTTTCTTATATGAAAATACCTTAGGTCCGAATCCTATCGCAAATTCCCGGCATAGTATTCCTGCACGTTTAGCGAAAATCAAGTGACCCAGTTCATGAAAAAATACTAAAGCGCCAAAAATTACGATAAAGGCAATGACTGTTTGCAAATAAATAACCACCTTTTTTAAGAACCTGTATTCTCAGGCATGATAAGTATGAACATTTTGACCGGAAAAACATGTCTCATATAATACTACGTTGCTGCACACGCAAACATGACAGGCCTGCTATTTAAATCCAGCTAGAAACGGTCAATCTAGTAGTTTTATCGATTTCCCGAATGGTCTCGAGATCAGGATTCTGAATAACTTCATGTTCATTCAATGCTCTTTCTATCATGTCTTCAATTCCAAGGAATGAAATCTTATTTTCCAAAAACATCGCTACAGCTGCTTCGTTTGCAGCATTCAATACGGTTGTCATGCTGCCTCCTGTACGGCCAGCATCGTAGGCGAAAGCAAGGCATCGAAAACGCTTGAAGTCCATTTTCTCAAAATGCAGCTTCCCGATTTCGGCCAAATCCAACCGTTTCTTCCCATGGCGTTCCAATCGATCAGGAAACGTCAATGCATACTGAATCGGTACACGCATATCCGGGGTGCCGAGCTGGGCCATGACGGAAGTGTCATGGAATTGGATCATTGAATGAATGATACTCTCCCTATGCTGCAAAACATCGATCTTATCATAAGGAATATCAAATAACCAATGAGCTTCTATGACTTCAAGCCCCTTATTCATCATGGATGCTGAATCAATCGTTATTTTAGCACCCATCGACCAGTTGGGATGATTGAGGGCTTGTTTAACCGTTACCCCGGTAAGTTCATCCCTTTCCAGGTCCCTGAAGCTCCCCCCCGATGCCGTTATGATCAATTTTTCGATATTCTTTTCCTTTTCCCCCTGAAGTGCTTGGAAGATCGCTGAATGCTCGCTGTCTACTGGTAATAAAGCGACACCTTTCTTACTGGCTGCCTCCATTATAATATGACCGGCAGTGACAAGCGTTTCTTTATTGGCAATCGCTATTGTCTTGCCCGCTTCAATCGCCTGAAGTGTCGGGTAAAGCCCTACGCTCCCAAGAACAGCATTTACAAGGATATCTGCATCCTGGTGGCAGGCAACTTGTACCAAACCTTCTTCTCCAAACAGTACCTTTACACCTGAGGGCACCTCACTTCGCAGCAACTTTGCATCTTCTTCACTTTGGACAGATACAAGAGAGGGTTTGAATTCTATAATCATCTTTCTTGCACCATCAATATTTTTGCCAACTGAAAAGGCAGTCAGATTGAACTCTTCAGGATGTTCCCGTATTACATCGAGAGT
>NZ_JABMCR010000378.1 GCF_013179555.1 Bacillus haikouensis | reverse complement strand
CCACTTTGTATTCACTTTCTTTCACAATATAGATGCTTGTGAAAAGAAGCAGGATAGCAAAGAGGAGGAGAATCAGGAATATGCCCAGTTTCCTATATTTCTTCCATTCGACCGGATTTTGCCCTGATTTAATCTCAAACACATTTTGATCAGTCATTATTCCTCACTCCCTTCCTGCTTGACCGGCGGTGCTTGATTTTCAAGCTGTCTGATAGGGAAATATTTCATCGTATCACCGTTATCTTTCATGATATAAATTTCGGCATCCGGCAGTACGTTTTCCAGTGTTTCAAGAACAAGTCGCTTTCTTGTGATTTCAGGATTTCCTTTATATTCCGCATAGAGCTTGTCAAAGACAGCAACATCCCCGCGGGCCTGCTCCACGCGTGCAATTTTATCACCTTTAGCTCTATAGATAATGGCATCCTTTTCACCTTTCGCTTCATTCGTTCTCTGGTTTCGGTATTTCTTCGCTTCGTTTATTTTCGTATTCATTGTTTCACGAGCATCAGTTACAGCAGTAAAAGCACTGCGAACTTCAGCATTGGGCAATTCAACATCCTGCAATTTGACTGCCAATATGGAAATACCGATATCATATTTATCAATCAAATCCATTAACAGCTCCCTGACATTGGCCTCAATTTCCGCTTTACCGGAAGTCAGTGCATCATCGATGAGTGAACTTCCTATAATACTTCTTAAAGAAGCTGAAGTCGCATCATAGAGTATTTCTTTGGGATCCTCTGAACTGTATAAGTAACTTTCGGGATCAGTGATTTTCCATTGTACAACTAGGTCGGCAAGGACGATATATTCATCCCCGGTGATCATTTTTGTTTCTTTCGGGACTTCCTTGATTTCTCCGTCCTTTTCTTCATAACCAAATTGAAGACTGAACGTTTCTTTCGAAAGAACCTCTACCGACTGCATCGGCCAAGGCATTTTCAGATGCAGACCGGGTTCGACCACCGGCTCACCCGCTTCACCAAATGTGAGTACGAGTGCCTGTTCAGATTCATCCACTGTGTACCAGGATGTGATTAACACAAGAATCAATATAAGAGCGGCTATAACCATTCCGGTGACGGTGTAAATACGTTTAAGACTCATAAACTCCCTCCCTTTCTATTACAATCAACCTATCTCTATACTATTAGTCGACTAGTAATATATACGGGCAGGATGTAAAAAGGTTTCAAAAATATGACAATGGGATGAGAGGTTGTGACAGGAAGGGGAGACTGTTTTTTCCCATGCGAAAAGACGAGAACGGGGTTGGTTCTCGCCTTTTCTTAACTCCTTGGATGAAGGGGTTTCATCATTATAGTAGCACCTGTTTGTTAATACCAGTTTAAGCATTTGTAAATTGATTGTAAAAAATAAGTAAGAATATAGATTATCTTCTATTTATTTCCCCGAATGACTGATCCGGGAATTTCTTATAAAGAGAAACTGTGAAGGTCGTGCCTTTGTTCACTTCACTGTCGACTTCGATCTCTCCTTCATGAGCTTCGATAATATGTTTGACGATTGCAAGGCCGAGTCCTGTTCCGCCTGAATTCCGACTTCTGGCTTTGTCCACTCGATAGAAACGTTCAAAGATTCTCGGAAGCTCGTCTTCACTGATCCCCATACCGTTATCTTTAATGGAGACATGTACCTTTTCTTTCCCTTCGGTAACGGATATGGTCACGTCACCGCCCCTCGGAGTATAGACAATCGCATTTGAAATCAGATTGATAAATACTTGCTTTAACCGGTAAGGGTCGAATTCCGCTTCTCCCTTGGACTCGAAACGGGTGTGGATTGTAATTTCTTTATTCTCCGCTTTGTCTTTCAGGATCGGCAGGACCTCTCCGATCAGGAACGGTATTTCTTGTTTTTCGAGGGAAAGCTCGAATCCATGTTTTTCAATTTTGGAGAGTTCCAATAAATCCTGTATGAGCGATTGCAGGCGATCGCTTTCGGTCAGGATGATCTCAAGGAACGATTTCAACGCTTCACTATCCTGCATCGCGCCATCCAACAGCGTTTCAGAGAAACCTTTAATCGAGGTGATCGGCGTTTTTAACTCATGAGAGACGTTTGCCACAAAGTCTTTTCTCATTTGCTCAAGATTTTTAAGCTCGGTAATATCATGAAAAACGACGACAATCCCTTTCCACTCGTCATTCTGTCCGATGATCGGTGCACCGTACACTTCATAATGCTTTCTTTCAATCCTATGAGGGAGGAGAATCTGCCTTCTCACCCGATCTTCAGTCATAAAGATTTCTTCCACCAGCTTGTTCACCTGCTGATAGTGAATGACTTCATGATAGCGGACTTTCTTTAACTGACTTTCTTCCAGGTTAAAAAACTCCCTGAATGTACGATTCGTCAGTACGACAAATCCCCGCTGATCAATAAGCAGCATCGCACTCCCCATGTTTTCGATCAGTGTCGTCAGCCGGTCCTGCTGCATCTCCTGAGAAGTGACCATTTCCTGGAGATTACGTGCCAATATATTGATTGATGTGCTCAGCATGCTGGTTTCATCCAATCGATCATCATAGGTCCTCGCCCTGTAATTCCCTTTTGCAAGTTCAATTGCCACTTTGGTAGCAGACTCGATCGGCCTTGTATAGCGCACCGTGATTCTTGAGCCCAGGATGATGATCAGTATTAACGCAAGCCCGAGGGACACTGTCAGAACAAGCCAGATTTGTCCTGTCCCTTTTTCAAGCGCTTCGACTTCCGTACTCATAATCAGAAGTCCGTTGATCTCTTTGTCCTGTTTTTTAAGGGGATACCAATAATATCGGTATTCCTTACCGGATAAGACAAGCTTTTTATTCTTATCTTTCACATCCCAATTATCACCGATTTCATTGATCATCCTCTTCTGATGAACATCAAGGAGGGAATCGGCTGACTCTGTATCATGGACGACTTTACCGGAATCATTAAGGATGGTGATCCGGACATCCAATATATCACTAAGTTCTTCAATCATGGACGGGTTGATATCCCTCAGGCTTCCGTTCTCTTCAATTGAACTGGCCAATAATCTCGATTCCTTTTGAATTCTTGAATTAAAGGTGTCCATATAGAAATTCTTGAATATCTGCCCTAATACGAGACCAAGACCGATCAATACAATGATGATTAATGTAATAAGGGCAAATAGGAGCTTGGTTCTGAACTTCGTCATCGAACTTTTGGCTCCTCCAGTTTATAACC
>NZ_JABMCR010000377.1 GCF_013179555.1 Bacillus haikouensis | reverse complement strand
CACTTTGGACAGATACAAGAGAGGGTTTGAATTCTATAATCATCTTTCTTGCACCATCAATATTTTTGCCAACTGAAAAGGCAGTCAGATTGAACTCTTCAGGATGTTCCCGTATTACATCGAGAGTCTGGGTTCCTATTGAACCTGTTGCTCCCATTAAACTAATTTTCTTCAAAAATTAACACTCCTCCCGCAACGACCTTCTCTTTCTTATAAAAGAAAATAAAGAAGGGGTAAAACAAATAAGAGACTGTCGAACCTGTCAAGCATTCCTCCATGGCCCGGCAATAGGTGACCAGAATCTTTCACTTTATAATGACGCTTTAAAGCAGATTCCACCAAATCCCCCATTTGACCAAAAATGGATAAAATGGCCGTTACAACAATCAGCTTTGGAATGGACATTTCCAGATCGCTTAAGAACGTCATGATTACTCCTACGATAATGGCACAAACCACGCCGCCAAGAAATCCTTCTACCGTTTTATTAGGACTGATATGAGGCCAAAGCTTCCTCTTTCCTATGGCTTTACCAATGAAGTAAGCACCTGAATCTGTTGCCCAGATGATGAACAGGGCATAAAACACATACTGTACTCCTTCTTCCAGACGGATTTCCATAAAGTAATAATACCCGATCCCGACATACAGGATGCTAAGCAACGAGAAAGCTACATCATCAAAAGTAAATCGATTCTTCGTAATGACTGTATAGGTTAAAAAAATCAAGACGGCAAAAAAGGAAAGCTCGATCTTGGAATATCCAATATAACTGATAATTCCTATGTAAGTTTCAGGTATCAGGAATATCCAGAGTATGGCCAAGGACAGTAATCCTGGTATAGAATAGATTTTCTGTCCTCTCATCTTCAGTGCTTCGTAAAGACTCACCGAAGCGATCAGGTACATCAGTATGATAAACGGAGATTTACCATACAGGATGACAGGTAAAAATACAGCTGCTGCAACAATTGCAGTTAAAATTCTTTGTTTCATTATAATTCCTCACTTTGTAACCCGCCGAATCTTCTTGAACGACCTTGATATGCTTCAATTGCTTCGGTTAATTGTTCTTTACCGAAATCCGGCCATAAACATTCTGTAAACCAAAACTCAGTATAAGCCAACTGCCAAAGCATAAAATTGCTCAATCGGATCTCACCGCTTGTTCGGATCAGCAGATCTGGATCTTTCAATTCTTTCGTCATCAAATAATTAGAAAATACTTCCTCATCTAATTGTTTTTCATCTAGTATACCATTTTGCACATCTTTTAAGACATGCTTGATGGAATCAAGTATTTCTGCCCTGCTTCCATAATTGAGGGCAAAATTCAAGATCAGCCCGTCATTCTCTTTCGTCGCATCAATTGCCTTGTTCACAGCCCTCAATGTATGGGGCGGAATTGCTTCTTGAACCCCCATCATTTTTACCTGAACGTTTTCCTCTATTAATTCAGGAAGGAACGTACCGAGAAACTCTTCCGGTAGTTTCATTAGAAATTCCACTTCCATCTTCGGGCGTTTCCAGTTTTCTGTCGAAAATGCATATAAAGTTAATGCTTCTATACCTAATTCATTTGCGAGCTTAGTTATTCTGCGTACACATTTCATCCCCTCGTGGTGACCTGCAACTCTTGGAAGAGCTCTTTTCTGTGCCCAGCGGCCATTGCCATCCATAATAATGGCGATGTGCCCGGGGATGGGGTGATTTAATAATTCCTGGAAGCGCTCGTCAACATTTTCATTATTTTGTTGTCGTTTCCATTGTTTAAGCTTGTTTAGCATAAGATTTCCTCCACCAACAATCCAAAAAATATTTACCCTTACTATCATATCAAAAAACAGAGAAGATATCTTCAAGAAAATCCTTTATGCTTCATTCCATACAAGTGATTAGTGGTTAATTCAATAGGCTGATTTGTAATTATGTTTCCCATAACAAAAATAGGCCGTTTCTTGCGGCTCCTGTCACTTGCTTTCCGCGGGGAGGGAGTCAAGCCTGCCCGACGTCTGCAGAGACTTGACTTCCCCTCTCTTTTCACAGGAGTCAAGCGCCTTCCGCTCCGATCCATTCTGGTTTACCATGGAGTAAAAAATTTTAAAAGTGAACAAAATTAGAAAAATGTCAATTTGCTATGAATGTCTTTAGTAAGGGACAGCAGGAGATCGATCATCTTACTTCAGCATTTTGCTATGTTATGTATTTAAACGATTCCAACTGATAATTGAACGTCAGACGAAAATTCATGCGGGTAAAACAAGACACATAAGAATTGTTCAGCTCTATTGCTTATAGGCGCATGTCCTAAACTAAATCGGCCAAGAAGGCAACAGACACCTTACAGGCCAATTCATCTTATGCTTCTATGGGCTGATCGCGGACGCCGCTTTTCTATCCCGCATGAGCATGGCATCGCGGGTAGCTTATCGGCTGCCGGCGGAAAACGATGTCTTGTATATCAAGCTACAGCTTAAAAACATCAAAACAACAACAAGCGATTGCGATTTTAAAAGCTTCAATTTTCTGCCGGCCGTTATCGGACATCTATTTTATGGATATACAGAAATAGAAATTATGTACGGAAAAGGGGCTGCCCCATAAGGAATATGAGTTCACTTATAGGCCAGCCCCTAAATAAGAATGTTTGAGTTATACTTCCAATATTTCTTTTTCTTTATCTTTCATGATACCGTCGATTTTCGAAATACTTTCATCTGTTGCTTTTTGAACGTCATCTGAGAATCCACGAAGATCATCTTCTGTTATGTCTCCATTTTTCTCTTTTTTCTTTAAATCGTCATTTGCATCACGACGGATGTTACGAATAGCAACTTTAGCATCTTCTGCTTCTTTTTTCACTAATTTGACAAGGTCTTTACGGCGCTCTTCCGTCAAAGCCGGAATGACGATCCGAAGGATATTGCCGTCACTGGTAGGTGTAATACCCAAATCTGACTTTAAGATCGCTTTCTCGATATCACCTAGTGCGGATTTGTCGTAAGGTTGAATGACAAGCATTCTTGCTTCCGGAATCGAAATTCCCGCCAATTGATTTACTGGTGTTGGAGCACCATAATAATCCACTGTGATTTTATCAAGTAAAGACGCGTTGGCTCTTCCCGCACGAATACTCGCTAATTCACGGGAAAATGTTTGAATGGCTTTTGTCATTCTTTCGTTGGCATTTGCTATTATCGTATTTGGCATTATGCTTTCCCCCTAACTATAGTACCGAT
>NZ_JABMCR010000376.1 GCF_013179555.1 Bacillus haikouensis | reverse complement strand
CCATTGCACATTTCCACGACCAAGTCTTCAGGTTCATTCATGACTTTCTTCATTTATAAATCCTCCTCCTGTTTGTGATTTCTCAAATTATCTCACTGCCCGTGATAAAACGAAAGCAATTCAATTTAGACGGAAAAACTGTTCAATAATTATTGGCAGTTAAAAACCATGCTGCGAGGAACATAGGACAGATACCACTGCGGACTAACCTCCAATATTCCCTGGATCCACTAATGAAGGAATTCTGCCCCTTTTTACAGAATCTATACTTCATAGACAAGTAGAAAGGGGATCCACCATGTACATACCTCCGCATTTTAAAATCACAGACGATTCAATTGCCTATGACATTATAAACGAGCACGGCTTTGCAACTCTCTTCTCCCAACACAATGGGGTGCCTGCAGCGACTCACTTACCGTTACTGTTGAACAAGGAAAAAAACTGCTTATATGGACATTTCGCACGGCCAAATCCTCAGTGGAAAGAAATAGAATCCCAAACCGTTCTGGCTATTTTCCATGGTCCGCATTGTTATATCTCCCCCTCCTGGTATGAAACGAACAAAGCGGTGCCCACCTGGAATTACATCACCGTACATGTATATGGGGAAATAGAACTTGTGGATGATGAAGATGAGGTAATGGAGTCTTTACAAGAACTGGTGTTAAAGTATGAATCTCCGGACAGCTCCTATAAACTTGAGGATGTCGATTCAAGCTACCTTACCGGCATGAGCAAAGGAATCCAAGCCTTCAAACTGCAAATAACAAAACTCGAAGGAAAAGCGAAATTAAGCCAAAACCATTCCACGCACCGCCAAGAGCGGGTCATTGAGAACTTGGAACAAAGTGCACACTCGGAGGAGAAAATGATTGCGTCGTGGATGAAGAGGAATCTTTGATAGGAGTGGATTTCGTTTTTTATAACAGGAAGGGGCCGGCACGGATGTGCAGCCTCAAGAACCAAAGGGACATCCACCGCGGCTGACTCTGCCAGGGAGCTTTGTCCCTTTTGCATCTCCCCCCCCTCATATCTTACTCCTTACTCAATTCATCTTTATTCATATAATTAAAGTAATTTACTAGTAAAATATAAAAAGGAAACATGATTAACAAAGCGAGCCCAACCAGCCCTGCTCCCGGACTGCTCATGTCACCCATGCTCTTTACAGGGAATGAAGCAGCTAACACATAAACGAAAAAAACAAAATACGGAATCCACAGGAGAGCCGTCCAAAAATTAGCTCTTACGCCTTTCAACCACTTTTTAGTAATCAAAAAGAGAAAAAAGGTCCCGGATACAAACACAATCATGCTGGCTGCAAAGCTATAATCGTTTACAGTATGTACATCTAAATCAACTAGTCTGCTAATCCTGTTTACATTGATCATTAGTTCGATAGGGATAAATAGTAAAAGTGCATAAAGCATACTGACCACATTGATTTTAAAGAAATAGTTCATTATTTATCTCCTTTCAAAACCATTACTGCCTGTCTAAGTACCTGAATAAAATGCATTCTTCTCCAAACTGCTGAATATGATCAATCCAGTAAAAAAAATCACAACTCATAAACAACAAAGCCAGTCCCCCTCAGGTTACTGGCTTTTCTCCACCTCACATGACTCCGGATGAAGCGTCTTTATTTTCTTGATAAAATAATAATGTTTATACAAGGCGAGCCCTATTAAAAGGATCCGAACGAATAGGATGTCCACGAAAACTACGGAAAGCAATATAAAGAAATCCGCTGTCACGTTGATTCGAATCTTCTCTTTCCGAGTCATGCCCTTCTTTTGAAGAAAGGCTTCGACATACTTCTCATATATGGCTGTGCTTTTAAACCAATTTTCCATCCTTTTGGAACTCTTGGCAAAGCAATAAGCTGCAAATAAATAGAACGGACCGCCAGGCAGAACGGGAAGCACAGTGCCGGCAATCCCGAACACCAGGGAGATTGACCCAAGCAGCATAAACAGGATACTTTTCATTTTTTTAAGTGTCATGATCCATTTCCCCTACAATCGCTATATTACTAGTCTATCTAACTTCATTGTACTATAGATATAGCAGAAAGAGCCATGGGGACATGGCAGCGACTCATAGTTTAACTGTTTACATCTTAAAGCCAGCTTTTCTTAAAATAAGAAAAGCTGTAATAAAAATAATCGGCAAAGAAACCAATAAGTATACGGCCCCTTTAGGCATCCACATGTTAAAAAAGTAGAAAAATAATGTTACCCAGCTGAACGTAAGCATAATTCCAAGCGTCTTTTTCATCGATGTTTGATACTTGCCTCCTTTAGTAGGCGGCTTATGATATGTTCCCTGTTTGAATAAAAAGGACAATGCCACCTTTATATAAAATATTTTAATTAATATATATTAATATATACATAACGAGTCAAGACAAGGAAGTACAGTTACGGTTTAAAGCTGGAAACCGCCATTCCCTACGCCCTAAACGTCACTCCCAGCTTCTCCCCCAACCCATAGTAATGCCGGAAATTATAAATTAACGGACTCCACTTATCCGGGTTAATATGATTTTCTTCTATAATAATGTTCTTATGGGCATGAACGTGGACAGCCTCTGTTTCCACTATTGAAAATTCTTCGCAATAATCCGGGACACGAATCGCGTTTACTTTTGCTTCAATCTGGATTGGGCATTCCAGGATTCTTGCAGGCTGGACCGATTCAGATTCGATTGCTGTAAATTTGCCTGTTTCATATTTTTCAGGGTTATATGTAAATCCATGTAATTTTTTATCCTCCGGAACGGGATTCTTACCTGTATAGTGTGCGATGCGCTCAACGTTCTTCCAAAGGGCAGGGTCCGGGATGTTGATGACACATTCTGGATGGCGCTTCAAATTTTCAAAGGCTTTCCCTCCTGTCCCGAGTCCCAGGATGATATAATTCCCCAGCGCCCACGAGGAAGAGAGCGGACTAATATTCACTGTACCATCTTCATTTAAGGTTGTAAGCAAGATCACAGGTGTACCGTAGTATAATATTTGGGGCTGTATCTTTTTAGTTTCAGTTTCAACGGACGCTTTCTCCATTTTCCATTACCTCCTCCTATTTATACCCATATTGTAAATGAATAACATTTCCATTATCATCGAAATATGGATTACATAGGAGGGATCAAATGAATACAAGTCCGAATATAGCTTCAGTTGCTGCATTAATCAGTGAACCTTCACGCGCCGCCATCCTGACGGCTTTATT
>NZ_JABMCR010000375.1 GCF_013179555.1 Bacillus haikouensis | reverse complement strand
GTTCTGCCATGAGTTCATAGCCTTTTCCATTCGGATGAAGGGAATCGTGAAAATACTGTTGTTTGTCCTTTCCTTTGAATAAAGGATTAGAGGAAACGTATTTAACTTTTCCGTGTTTGGTCACTTCCTGGACAATGGTTTGGTTCCACTCATCGACATACGCTTCAATCTTGTCACTGTCTTTGTCGGGGTAAGGGTTATAGAGCCCGATGACAAGGATTTCTGCGTCCTTATTCGTTTTCTCCAGGGTGTCCAGAATGAAATTCAAGTTATCCACATATTCCATCTTAGCTTCCATAATTTTATCGTGATGCAAAGGAAGAAGGTCTCCTCCATTGCTTTTTATGAGATCGTTGGTTCCGATGTTGACGATAAATACATCCGCTTCGGATAAATCCTCAGTCACACTCGGTTTCATCAGCTGCTTTTGAAGTCCTGATGATTTCTGGCCGGGGATCCCGAGGTTTTGAAAGTGGTAGCTCTCTTTCGTGTTCTTTTCATTCACTTTGTCTTCCAGGCGGCCGATATAGCCCGTATCTTTATCATCCCCATATCCATATGTCAGGGAATCTCCAAGAGCGATGACTCTTGTCTTTGATTCCGATTTGCTTTGTTCAGCAAAAAAACTGAAATAAATAACAGGTATAAGTGCGATTACCATGATGGGAATAATGATTTTCCATTTTGACATTGATGATCATACCTTCCGATTAGACTGTGATGCCGTTCATGATGGAGTTATTCCCTATTGAGGAGATTGTAATCCTGTATATTTCTGGTACCTGTGATTGTGCTGTGTGCAGCAGTTACATCTTCACTGCCGGGAAGAAGGATTGTAACCCACACTCTGAAGGACACAATTTATGAGTTTTGGTGATTATTCTATGAGAAATGGATGTTATTCTATGAGCCTGGAGCTTTATTCAATGAGAACCCTGAATTATTCTATGAGAAATGAGTCATAATTCTTCGTTTTTCCATTTAACCCCTTTAAAACAGCACTAAAAAGACAAACTCCCCCCATAGAGTTTGCCTTTTTGCAGAAGCCTCAATTTTTCTGGATTCCAAACCGTGCGTTTATTTGACCTTTGATCATTTTTTGTTTGGCATCTTTTCTCTCTTTTTTGGTCAGTTCGTACTTGATTTCTTTGGTTGTGACACCTTCTTCTCTATGGTCCGCAATCTCCATTAATCGTTCTACGTCGTTGAAGGAGTATTTTCGGTATCCCCGGTTGGTCCGTTCCGGGAAGATAAGATTCTTTTCTTCGTAGTACCTGATTTTTCTTTCTGTCAGGCCTGTCAATTCACTGACTACACCGATCGAGATCACTTTTTTATCCTTATAGGAAGATTCCTGTCCCACACTACCCTCCTCCTCTTTGCTTCATTATACATGGGCATTGTGAAATACGGTTAATTATGTAAGAAAGTCTGACAAACAACCTTTTATTTGGCAGGAAAGCTGACAAAGATGCGGAACAGAGGTAGTTAAAGCGTTAAGATGAATCTAAGCTAACATAAGGAGTGAATGCTATGCCATTTTTAAGAGATGCCGTTCAAAAGCAGCGAGAGCACTTTATTCGTCTTCTAGTAAAAAGCGGAGTCGCGGAAGGACCGGATTTGGAAAAATGGACACTCACGGAATTGGTTGCCCTGTATGATAAGCATCACCGGAAATGAAATGTAAAAAAGCCTTGGGAGAATCACGTTCCCAAGGCTCTATCTATTAACCGTTCTTGACCTTTTCTTTCAGTTCTTCAACATAATGCTGGGCAGCCTGTGCTGCAACGCTTCCGTCGCCAGTCGCTGTAACGATTTGGCGAAGTTCTTTCTCGCGCACATCTCCGGCTGCGAAGATTCCAGGTACTTTCGTTTCCATTTGTTCGTTGGTGACGATATAGCCCATATCATTGGTGATGCCAAGATTTTGGAAAGGCTTCGTCAATGGAATCATTCCGATATAAATGAAGACACCATCTGCCTGGAATGCAGTTTCTTCGCCGTTTTCCGTTGAAACCAACGTCACGCTCCCGACTTTGCCCTCTTTGTCATTGATTTCTTTGATTGTATGATTCCAGATAAAATCAACTTTTTCGTTATCGAAAGCACGCTGCTGAAGGATCTTTTGAGCGCGGAGCTCATCGCGGCGGTGAACGATCGTCACTTTGTTTGCGAATCTTGTCAGGTACACGCCCTCTTCAACGGCAGAGTCACCTCCGCCTACTACGACAAGGTCTTTCCCTTTAAAGAATGCACCGTCACAAACAGCACAATATGATACCCCGCGGCCGCCAAGCTCTTTTTCACCCGGTACACCGATTTTTTTGTATTCGGCACCGGTAGAAAGGATGACAGCACGGGCTTTGTATTCCTTCGAACCCGCTTTGACAAGTTTGTAATCACCTTCGTCAATGATCTCCTTGATGTCACCGTATGCATATTCCGCACCGAATTTCTTCGCGTGATCAAACATTTTATTCGACAGGTCCGGACCAAGGATATGATCGAAACCCGGGTAGTTTTCCACTTCTTCTGTGTTTGCCATTTGCCCGCCCGGTACACCTCTTTCAAGCATCAGTGTTGAAAGACTGGCACGGGACGTATATACAGCCGCTGTCATTCCGGCAGGACCGGCACCGGCGATGATTACATCATAGATTTTTTCTTCTGACATACTGAAATTCTCCTTCCAAAAACGTTCTTATAAGCAGCTTTTTTATATTCCCTATATAGTATTTACGTTCTATGACTATCCTATAAAAAAGAGGGTTGTATCGTCCAAAAATATGCTCATGGAAGGTAGCTTTCCACCACGGAAATATATTTAGTCAATGTGCTTACGGATACATTGTAGGATTCGCACACTTGTTTCTTCGTCACTTTTTCATTGCGAAGGTGCTTCCACACATACTCGGCCGCAGCTGCAAATGCCTTTGTATTCTTGAATGTTTCGCGTTCTTTAAGACCCCTGTATGCAATTGTGAACCATGTTAAGAACAGGCCGGAATCAACGCTTGAAATCGGATGGTGGGACTCATACAGATGAAGAGCGACCTCATGCATATTTTTGATCTCCTGGTTGACCTTCATCGAGCTTTTCCCATTGGTATTCAACACATGTGCAAGGTACACCTTTTCGACGATCGAAAGCTCCTCCACCTCACAAAAATCAGCATGAGTCAACACTGATTTCTGATGCTCCGAAACGGAAGTGAGGAAAAGTCCGAACAGTTTTTCTTCCGTATATTCACTCTGCATTTTTTTT
>NZ_JABMCR010000374.1 GCF_013179555.1 Bacillus haikouensis | reverse complement strand
GGATCAAGTATCAGAATCACAGCTGATCAATTTGAAAAAGTGGAAACCGGTCCTATCGATATTACAGGGATTCGAGGACTGGGATGGCGACCAACCATTCCGTTTGAAGTTAGTTTAGCAGATACCATTCAATATATAAGAGAAAATTAAAAACATCCCTGTACAAATTGAAGCTGCACTGGGATGTTTTCCAAAACTAGAAATAGATACTGAACGTCTTGAATATTTCATCAACAAGCCTTTTCTGTTTTTTACTATACCTTGCGCGTTTGTTCAGTACTCCATCAGCGAGTACTTTTTTTTCGATTTTAGAAGGTGAGCCATGAATGACAAGGGACCTTGCTTTTTTGATTCTTGCATCATCGAAATGAAGATAAGCCATTCTAATGAGGTTGTAATAGATGCCTTCGTAATTTACTTTATATGGGTGCGAAATCCTGAACAGGTGAAGTACTTTTACGTTTGGTTCACAGTGGCATTTGTATCCGAATAACCATAATTTCAAAGATAACTCCACATCTTCAAAGCCCCAGGATGAAAAGCCATCGTCAAAGCGTTCTACATCTTCAAACACCTTCTTCGATATAATGATGCATGCGCCTGGAAGAATGGCCGTTTCGAATAAATTTTTTCGTTTCTGGTTCCATTTTATTTTTAATGAAGGTGTTAAAGATTGGCCGTAACCGATGACTTTAGGATCGTCTATTGATCCAATCGCCGGACAAACAGCATCAGAATAACCGGATGTTAAAAAGAATACCAGGCGGTCGAGCCAGAAATGCTCAAACGTCATGTGAGCATCACAGAATGCCAAATAGGGATACTTAGCTTTTGATGCGCCAAGATTCCTCGCTTGTGCGGGTCCGAGCCCTTGTGTTCTGATGTAATTGACTCTTTGTTTATTTTGGTATGTTGAAATGAAATCACAGCATCCATCGGTTGATCCATCGTCCACAATGATTGCTTCCACCTCAATATTGGTTTGAACGAGGAAAAGGGAATCAAGCGTCATTTTGACATTCTTGCCTTCATTTCGTACCGGAAAGATCACCGATACTTTAGGAGGGTGTTTTACCATTGGTTTCTCCCCTTTATTAGCATAGAGTGATTCCATCCAGTTTATGTCTGAGAGCGTTATTCCGTGAAGAACTTGCCTGAATAACTGTCTATCAACGTTAGATGGAGCATATGAACCATGGGTTTACCAATACTTCCTTGTTGTACGTGAGTGGTGCTGAAGTTTGATAATCGAGTACTTGACAGCCTGCTTCTACAGCAATGCAATGTCCTGCAGCGGTATCCCATTCCATTGTTGGTGCGAGTCGGGGATAATAATGGGCAGTGCCTTCTGCCACAAGGCAAAATTTAAGGGAACTTCCGATTGATATCAAATTTAGTATTTCTTCTTGATTTTCAAGCCTTTTTACATATGACACAGTTTCATTGGACATATGTGAACGGCTGACGACAACTTTTTTTGTTTTGCTTACAAGATCGACATGAAGCCGCTTCCGCTGTGTCCCTTTTTTGCTTGCTGCCGTATCTTTAAAGGCACCCTCGTTTTCTTCAGCATAATAAAGGATGTCCAAAGCAGGTGCATATATGACACCAATCACAGGTTTTCCCTTCTGGATAAGGGCGATGTTAACCGTGAATTCCCCGTTTTTTTTTATGAATTCTTTCGTACCGTCCAAAGGGTCAACAAGCCAAAATTTTTCCCATGAAGCTCTCTCTTGATAGGGAATGGAAGCCCCTTCCTCGCTGAGTATCGGTATGTCCGGCCAATTTACTTTCAGTTCTTTTTGAATGATGCATTGGGAAAGACGATCTGCACACGTCAAAGGTGAATCATCACTTTTACGTTCTACCTGAAAATCTTTTTGATAAACAGTCATCATTTGCTGGCCAGCCATAAGGGCAATTTCTATTAGTTTCTTAAGCATTTCTACACCTCTTATTAATCTTTATTTCTTGTTTTTCAGTAATCGGACATGCAATAAAATGTAGAATTCTCTCTATAGAGAATTCTACATAGAGTTACAGATAATGATGCTCTTTTAGGTACGCAAGAATTTGTTCGACAGATTCATCGATTGTCAACGTTTCTGTATTAATAAAAAGCTCAGGTGAATCAGGAGCTTCATATGGTGAATCAATTCCTGTGAAACCCTTGATCTTTCCATTCCTCGCTTTTTTATACAACCCTTTTGGGTCCCTGTTTTCGCATGCTTCGACACTGGCATGAACGTATATCTCGATGAACTCTCCGTCTTCCATCAATGATCTGACGGCATCCCTGTCGTTTTTGAAGGGAGAAATAAATGCAGTCAGAGTCAAGAGTCCTGCACCAACCATCAATTTTGAGACCTCACCGATCCTCCTGATATTCTCTTTGCGGTCTTTCTCCGTAAATCCCAAATCACTGTTTAATCCGTGGCGGATATTGTCCCCGTCAAGTCTAAACGTTCTGATATCCATAACATACAATGCTTTTTCAAGTTCTACCGAAATAGTGGATTTCCCCGACCCCGATAATCCAGTAAACCAAAGGATTGCACTTCTGTGCCGGTTCATTGTTTGTCTGTGCTTTTTTGTTACTTTTCCTTCGTGCCAGACGATATTCTTTTCACTCATCATCCTCACCCCCTTGATCGTCTACATCCATAAGAAATAGATGAGTATAGTGGTCGTAATCATTGTAAGAAGGCTTAATGGCAGCCCTGCTTTCAAAAAGTCCAGAAAGCGGTATCCACCGGGACCATATACAATCAGATTAGTCTGATAACCAATCGGTGTTGCAAAGCTTGCCGACGCTGCTACAGCGACAACAACTGCTAAAGCAGAAGGAGAAATACTCATTGAAGATGCTACCTCCATTACGATGGGGAACATCAAAACTGCAGCGGCACTGTTGGTCATCATTTCGGTAAATAAATTCGTCAGAAGGTAAACACATATTATTACAGCGAGCACGCCAAATGGAGCGGTCAAACTAATCAAAAGATCGGCAATGAAAGCAGCCAGCCCTGAATTGGACAACGCATAACCGATTCCAAATGAACATGAAATAATAAGAAGAACGTCCCATTGAATGTAATCTTTTATTTCCTTGGGATAGACCATTTTAAACAGTACAAGAACCATAGTCATAATTGACATTGCCACGATCATCGAAAGAATGCCGAAAGTAACCAATGCAATCATCAAACCAAGCAAAATGACAGCATACATACCTGAACGCAGATCGGCATTTGATTTAACGTTTCTTGTAT
>NZ_JABMCR010000373.1 GCF_013179555.1 Bacillus haikouensis | reverse complement strand
CAAGTAGATGTTTCCACCTCCTGTAGGGGAACCATACTGGTTATTGGCCGGCAGGAAGGACACTCCGAAATCAAAGTCCGCGTTATTCTTCACATTAGTCAAGTTACCTGTCGTATGGTACATCATCGCCGTTTTTCCACTCAGGAAATCTGAAGGAACCGTCGCCCATTCAATGACACCCTCCGGCATGATCTTGTGCTCTTTCCCAAGGGACAGCCAGAATTCCATCGATTCTTTAGCGTATGGAGCATTAAAATACACTTCTTTTCCATCTTCAGACATAATGTTATCTTCAGTCTGAAGTGCTAATGCCTGGAACATCCAGTACTGATAGCCGGTACTCGGAATTTCAAGTCCCCACTGATCCTTGCCGCCGTTTTTCGTAAGTTTCTTCCCATATTCGACCAGCTGATCCCAGTTTTCAGGCGGGGCTTCAGGATCCAATCCGGCTTCTTTGAACGCGTCCTTGTTGTAGTAAAGGACGATCGTACTTCTCTGGAATGGAAGGCTGTATACCTTATCACCAATGGAAGAATTCGCCATGAATCCATCATAGAAATCGCCCAAATACTCTTCTTTGAACATCGGGGTCAATTCCTCGATCAGGTCGTTCTCAAGCAATGTAAACAAATCGATCGAGAATAATACCGCAAGCTCAGGCGAATTTCCTGCCTGTGCTGATGCCATTACCTGTGTCATCGTTTCAGCATAACTGCCGCCATATTTCGCATTCACCTTGATATCGGGATTTTCTTTTTCAAAATCAGCAACCATCCCATCCACGATCTTCGCCACATCCCCGCCGACCGCCACCGGAAACCAGAAATCGATTTCAGTTTTTTCATCTCCCCCGGTTTCACTGCTGCCGCATCCGGCAAGGACCATCATCAACACTAAAAAGAATGATAAAACCTTGATTTTCATGCCATTTCCTCCCCTTGATCTATATTTTTTTCATAAAAAAACCCATGAACAATAAACTGCACCACAAAAAAGTGTCATGCATTTCATTGGTCACAGGGATTCTCCGCATCTCTACCCTTAGACAATAACCTTGTCTAATACATATGTCTGATTATTCATAATAATACAACATTACCTAATACTTGGCAATGTAATTTCATAATTTTACATAACATCAATAACTTGATTGTTGTTAGCTTTCTGGTTTATACAAATCTTTCATTTTATAAAATTAATTTGAGCTAATGGAGAAAAGAAGTAAAGACAAGATAAAGGGAACGCCTTAAGTAATTTAGGGTATCCTTTTTCTTGTCTGTATCTAGTGCCTTAACTCATTTCTTGAAACGTTCTGTCATACAAAGAGTACTTCACATTAACTTTAGTCATTCTTTGCTGTCCTTCCTACTAAATTATTCAAGAACAACAGTGCAACACTTTGCACATGGCTTGAGTTGTGATAGCAGATAGACGAATTAGCAGATATTCGCCTGCAATTACATAATAATTCGCATCCATTCTTTCTTAATTTAAATTATCATTATTAGATATCATTATTTTTGTCATAACCGTTTTTTCTTGTTTTGGTTCGATAACCTGAAGACCTGTAGTCGAATAATCTAAATCAAGATTAGGTGCATTTGTTACCCACGTATATGGCTCTGGACATACAAACTGCTGATTTCCATCATTATTGTATACAACCCAAAACTTAAAGTTATTATCTGCTTTATATGTAATCTTAATTCCAGCAGGTTCATTTACAACAATTGCTTGATTGATGCCTGACTTTTCGACTGATGATAAAAACACATCATCAAGAGGATGGTTCTTTAAAATCATTCCAGTTAACAATTTTTCCTTATATTCAATTTTCTCCAGCTCACCTGTTGGCAAGTTACGTTCATTAAGTTTCCAGCGCTTCTCAGCCGAGAGCGAGAAACTGGAATGATCCTCAGGAAATAGAAAGGTTGTATGATAGCCTAATCCCCATGGAAACGGTCGATCACTTTTATTTATAACAGTTGCATCCTTGTGTATCGACGCCCTATCTAGTGTAAACGTCATTTTTAAAGTAAAGTGGTGAGGAAATTGCCTCAATACTTCCTCATACCTGGAAGAGTTAAATTCTGTTTCTATTATCACTTTGTCATCTATTACCTCAGCTTTTGCAACACTCCACTCTCTAGTATGTACAAAACCATGGATGTGATTGTCCTTATCTACCTCATTTCTATCAAACTGGTAGACTCGTTCGTTAAATGTAAATGTTCCTTGATCAATTCGATTAGGCGGGAATAATATTGGTGTTCCGAATAGAACTGGTTTATCCCAAAATTGACTAGCTGAGCTGGGGACTCGAAGTAATTCCTTATTGTTCTTCTTCTCTACAAGTGAAATAAGGTTAGATCCCCAAGCCGGTACTATAATAAATTCTAAATGATCATTCCCTGCTTTAATGGCATCCTTATCTAAAAAACTTATATTTTCTACATATTCATTCATACTGAACAATCCCTTTCATTAAATTAAGCTGCTACTATCAGTAAGTCCCTCTATAAATGTTAAACAACCACTTTAGTGTAAATAATTTGGTAAGGGGATATATCAGCACTTTTCTACCATAAAGAGTACTGATTAGCTTTCACATGCTTTCGGTATATTTAAACTCTTCTCCTGTCCCACCATGGACTTTACTGCCTCTGGCAGCAATAGCAAAAAGCTCCATAATCTCTTCGATTTCGAATTGCATCTTCGACTGAATTATAGTACGCTAACTTTAACTTAATTAATTTAATTAATTAAGTTAAGTGAAATCAGAACCTGACAGCCTCACCAAGAGTATAGGAGGTATTTATGAATAAGGCAACTACTTTAATAACTGAGTTTCAATCCATCTTCAATACACACAATAACCCCAGGACCTTCTTCGCTCCAGGAAGAATCAATTTAATCGGAGAGCATACGGACTATAATGGCGGTCATGTTTTTCCAGCCTCTATTTCTTATGGAACCACTGCATTAGGAAGAAAACGGGACGACCAAAGGATACGTTTTTACTCAATGAATTTCCCTGAAGCAGGAATCATAGAATGTGACCTATCTGACCTCTCTTTTAAAGAATCTGACCAATGGGCAAATTACCCTAAAGGGATGTTTCTTTATTTAATGGAAGCTGGCTATAAGGTTCACCGAGGGGCAGATATTTTATTTTTTGGCAATATTCCCAATGGGGCAGGTCTTTCATCTTCTGCGTCCATAGAAATGGCAACTGGCGTTTTATTGAATGGACTTTTCGATTTGAAATTGAAACCCAT
>NZ_JABMCR010000372.1 GCF_013179555.1 Bacillus haikouensis | reverse complement strand
TTTCCATCCTATAATTGCACTGGCACTGCTGCCCAAATCGGAGAAGTTGCTTGTTTGGAACAGCACAGGCAGGGTCAGGAAATCATCGAAAAATCGATAGAAAACAACATTTCCGTAAAGGATAAAAGACAGAATGAAACTTGTGATGATAATATAACGGGTGCGGGACTTATCTTTCTTCATTAATAATCCGATTCCGAAAATAAATAATAGGAAGCTCAACGGATTCATGAAGAGGATAATTTCCTGAATCGTGTTTTCTATTTTTATATCAAAACTAGTTTTATAGACAATGTACGTTTTAATCCAAAGGAGCAGTGATGCAATGATGATCAAAGGAACCTTCGGGATCTTATTTATGTTCATTTTGTTACCTCCTTGCTACTTACGCTGGTCCTTCGTATGTAACATATAATGTCAAATTTACCCTGGGAAAATAAGGGATTTTTAAAATAGAACCATTAATTATCTTAATACTTTTTTTACAATACGTCAAATTCAAATTCATACAACTAGTATAAAATGATATTTTACACCTTATTCCCTTACCCATACTATTAGACGTTTAAAACAGATAAAAGTTTCATTCAGACCATTTTTCTTTAAAATGAACCTTATGACCCATAAACGATATTGATAGATTAGACCGCCTTATATGTCAAGTTGCCCGTAAATGTTATTAAAGGTCTCTTTCAAATTAAAATGAGCCCCCTTGAAAGGGAGCTCATTATCTATGCCAATCAAATTTTATTTTTAACAAGCCATGCTGCACCAATTACACCAGCGTCATTGCCAAGGGTGGCAATACTAAGTTGGGTTGATGTCCTGACTGTAGGGAAAGAAAATTGTTCAAAGTAGTTTAATACAGGTTCCAGCAAAATCTCACCGGCCTTGGAGACCCCTCCGCCGAGTACGATTTTTTCAGGATTCAATACATTGCCTAAATTAGCTAATGCCATCCCAAGATAAAAAGCAAGTTGGTCGACAATACTTTGAGCAAGTTCATCGTTTTTTCCGGCCGCATCAAATACGTCTTTGGCACTGATTACCTTATACTCGTTCCACCTATCCCTCAATGCTGATGGAAGAGCCGTTGAATCCAGCTTTTCTTTTGCCAGGCGAACGACACCCGTAGCAGATGCAACGGTCTCCAGGCAGCCTGTCTTTCCGCAATTACACTGAAATCCGCCCTCTGCCACAACTGTGATATGACCGATTTCCCCGCCGGCACCCCTGACACCGTGGACGATGTCTCCATTCGTAATGACTCCTCCACCCACGCCTGTTCCAAGAGTTACACAGACAATGTCTTTGGCACCATCACCAGCACCCTTCCACATTTCACCAAGCGCTGCACAATTTGCATCATTGTCAATTACAGCCGGCAAACCGGTTTCCACTTCCAGAAGATCCTTTAGCGGTGTGTTTTTATCCCATCCAAGGTTTACCGCTTCATATATGATACCTTTTGACATGTCAACCGGACCCGGCGCTCCCATTCCGATCCCCATCAGTTTTTCTTTTGTCTGATCAAGTTCTACAAGCTTTCGATCGATCGCTTTGGCTATATCAACAATTATGTTCTTGCCATTGTCGGATTTATCGGTGGGGATTTCCCATTTATGTAATAATTCTCCGTATTTACTTAAGAATGCGATTTTGGTTGTAGTGCCTCCCAAGTCGACGCCAACCAGCCATTTTTCTGTCATAGAATCACCTCTTAATTCTCTTGTCTTTCTTTTTCAAATGCGATTTCCTGCCTTAGCAATAACAAAGCTGTCTGGAAATCCCTCATTTCAATCAACTGGGATTTATACAGTTCTTTCAACTCGTCTTCCATCAGCTGCAGGTCAGAAAGACGATGGCCAACATATATGATGGTTCCGTATGTTTTAAGAAACTGCTGGATATCAAAAATCGTTTTCATACTTACACCTGCTTTCTTTCTTCACACTAAAGTATAAGATAAATTCGGGATGTTCACAATTCTTTCTTCAAAAAATAGGTATTCTCTGAAGTTTGCTATTTGAGGTTGCCCGTTTCTTTCGCTGCAGGCACTTGCTTTCCGCTTCAATCCACTCTGAGTTATTAATTGAGAAAAACAACAATTTTTATCAGACACCCTAATGAAAATGAAGAGTCATGCATCAAAAAAATGACGTCCAGGGAGTTTTAATCTCCTTGGACGTCTTCAAATCTATACATTTCCTAGCGATCTGGGTCTTTAGGATGCAGAAAGCGCGGTCTTCTATTTTTGAGAGGCATAGGGGAACGGAGGAATACATCCCTGAATGCCCTGAAATTAAATGGAATGAACGGCCACATATATGGTATGTCAAACGACTTCATTCTGGAAAGTGCGATTAACCAGGCCATGACTCCAATAACAAATCCATATACCCCGAACAAGGAAGTTGCCGTGAGCAGAAAGATCCGCACCAGCCGGTTTGCCAGGCTCAACTCATAACTTGGGGTTGCAAACGTACCGATTGCCGCAATTGCCAAGTACAAAATCACTTCATTAATGAACAGTCCTACTTCTACAGCCACCTGACCAATCATTAAAGCTGCCACCAGCCCTAACGCAGTGGCCAGCGAGGATGGTGTATGGATTGCAGCCATCCTTAATATATCAATCCCTATCTCGATCAGGAGGAATTGCAGGAATAATGGAACTTCCCCTGTATCATTAGGGCCAACATAGCTCATTTGTTCCGGCAGCAGCTCAGGCTGTATGGCAAATAAATAGTAGAGCGGAAGTAAAAAAATCGAACTCCAGATTGCGATAAACCTGACAAATCGCAAATAAGCCCCGACTGTCGGTTTGTTTCGGTATTCCTCGGCATGCTGCAAATGATGCCAGAAAGTTGTAGGTGTGATTAATACACTGGGTGAGCCATCCACCATGATGATGACGTGCCCTTCATAAAGGTGCGCTGCCGCTGTATCCGGCCTTTCAGTGTACCGGACCATGGGATAAGGGTTCCAATGTCTGCCTGAAATGAATTCCTCCAATGTTTTTTCTCCCATCGGCAGACCGTCGGTATCGATCTTGGAAATTGAGTCCCTGATTTTCTTGACCAGTTCCGGATCTGCTATATCTTCCAGATAAGATATTACGACGTCTGTTTTCGATCTTCTTCCAACCTGCAGGTATTCCATGCGGAGCGACGGATCCCGCACCCTTCTTCTGGTAAGGGCGGTATTGAATACAATCGTTTCTACATATCCGTCCCTCGACCCCCGTACAACACGCTCGATATCGGGTTCCTGTGGCCCCCTCACTGGATAAGTCCTTGCATCTAT
>NZ_JABMCR010000371.1 GCF_013179555.1 Bacillus haikouensis | reverse complement strand
ACAGCCCATCGCAAGCTCCAGGCCGCCGCCCAAAGCAGCACCGTGAATGGCTGCAATGATAGGCTTGGGAAAGTTTTCCATCCTTTCGAAGACATCTTGCCCTTTTTTGGCCAGCTGAGAAAATTCTTCTCCCGTTTCAATCGTCGTGAATTCCTTTATATCCGCCCCAGCGGAGAAGAAACGGCCTTCACCCTTTAGAAGGATGACCCGGACGTCCCGGTTTCCTTCGAGTTCGTCAAGGATAGCATCGATTTCTCTTATCAGACCGCTTGCCAGTGCGTTAGCCGGCGGTCTTTGTATGATCACATGCGCTACCTTTCCTTCTAATGACCACGATAAATGTTCCACTCTCTCATCCCCCTAAACTAATTTAGTTCCTGCCGCCACATCCATGAAGTAATAGTTTGTGTATAGCAGGGACTTGAGCCACTATATCATATTTCTGATCGTTCATTACCCACGTCGTCACCACTTCATCCAGCGTCCCGAAAATCATCTGACGCGCCAGGCGCACCTCAAGATCTTTCGGTAACTCTCCGGATTCCACACCGCTTATCAATATTTTATCCACCAATTGAAGGTAGCCCTTCAACACATCGTTGATCTTGACCCTGATATCTTTGTTGGACTGCCGGAGCTCGAGCTGAGTGACGATTGCTAAATGATGATCCTCTGATAGTAGTTTGCAATGGTTTTCCACCATCACATATAACTTCTCGGAAACCGTCTGTTTTCCTGCAATGACTTCTTCGATTTTTTCTACAAAGATAGCCATCTTTTCTCTGAATAATGAAATCAATATATCTTCCTTGTTCTTAAAATAAAGGTAGATGGTACCATCGGCGACGCCTGCTTGTTTCGCTATTTTAGATACCTGCGCCTGATGGTAGCCATTTTCAGCTATAACTACGACCGCCGCATCAATGATTTGCTTGTATTTAGGTTTATTTCGTTTCATGGTTAGTTGACCTTCCTTATCAAAATATGAATGAATGGTCATTCATATTTAAATAATAAAATGTATGTGTCTGATTGTCAAGGGTGACCCTTGTCCAACATGATAAAAAAAAGAGAGTGAATCTAAAAGGAAGATCCCCTGTTATTATTCTAGCTTAATTTCTGTTCGTCTTCTATCTTTTTCCGTTCTTCATCTATAAGCGCTCTTCGCAAGATCTTTCCCACCGCGGTTTTAGGCAGTTCTTTTCTGAATTCATAAATCCTTGGGACCTTATAGGCAGCGAGATACTTTCGTGAAAACTCATCCAAGTCCTTTTCAGTCAGGTTTTCTCCTTCTTTCAGGACCACATAGGCTTTGACTGTTTCCCCTCTGTATGCATCAGGGACACCAGCCGCGACAACTTCCTGGATGGATGGATGTTCATATAATACTTCTTCTATCTCTCTTGGATATATATTAAAGCCTCCTGCGATAATCATGTCTTTCTTGCGGTCCACCACGTAGAAATATCCTTTTTCATCCATGTATCCCAGGTCACCCGTTAACAGCCAGCCATCCCTTAGCGTCTGTTCGGTTTCTTCGGGGCGGTTCCAGTACCCTTTCATCACCTGCGGGCCTTTCACGACTATTTCCCCAATCTCATTGGGAGGAAGCGGTTCGCCTGTTTCAAGTGAGAATACCGCACTATCTGTATTTGGCCATGGAAGCCCGATGCTTCCCTTGATTCTCTCTTTGTCCCAAAGGAAGTTTGCGTGTGTCACAGGTGAGGACTCGGTCAGTCCGTACCCTTCCACCAATTTTCCTCCAGTGACTTCTTCAAATTTCTGCTGTACTTCTACAGGCAGCGGGGCACTTCCGCTCAAACAGGAATCGATTGATGATAGATCATATTTTTTTAGATCAGGATGATTCAATAAACCAATATAGATGGTAGGGGCTCCAGGAAACAGCGTCGGCTTCTGCTTCTGTATTGTTTTCAGCGTCGTTTCAACATCGAATTTTGGAAGCAGGATCATTTTATATCCCTGCATGATTGACAGGATCATCACCGCTGTCATGCCGTATACATGGAAGAACGGAAGGATCCCGAGTATCTTTTCTTCCCCTTTTTTACACTTATAAAGCCACGCGTCACACATTGAAGCGTTCGCGATCAGATTTTTGTGAGTAAGCATGACCCCCTTAGGGAACCCGGTCGTTCCACCCGTGTATTGCAATAGGGCCAAATCATTTTCAAAATCAAATTCCCCCGCTGGTATCTTTACAGCTTTTTGTGATGTCATGATATCAGTAAAGAGATGATTTCGTTCTGACGGCTCCACCTTTACGACAATTCCATACTGTTTCTTCTGGATAAACGGATAAATCATGTTTTTTGGAAATGGAAGATACTCTTTGATAGCGGTTACAATGATGTGCTCTAGTTCTGTTTCTTTCATGACTTTTGAAACTCTCGGGTAAAGAATGTCCAAAGTGAGTATCGCTTTTGCACCCGAATCTTTCATCTGATATTCGATTTCCCTCTCTGTATACAGCGGATTTGTTTGAACCACCACTCCCCCTGCATAAAGGATCCCGTAATACGCGATAACTGATTGGGGCGTATTCGGAAGCATGATAGCGACCCGGTCTCCCCTTTCGATGCCCAGTTTACCCAGATAATTCGCAAATTTTAATGAAGACTCGTACACTTCGCGATACGTCATTTCTTTCCCCATAAAATGAATGGCGGATTTGCTCCCATAGAGCTCTGCTGCCTCAGTCAGAAACGAGTGCAAAGGTTTCTCCGGCAATGTCAGTTCACCGGGAATTTCAGCAGGGTATTCCGCAAGCCAAGGTTTTGTCATCGTATTCCCTCCTTTTGAATTTTTAGAAAAATCAGTTCTTTATATCATTATAGTATAAGGGGTCTTCAGTTACAATTTGAAATACCTTTCAACCGCGACTTAATTCCTACTCATGATTTTGTCGATTTAAGATACTGAACATCTTACTGGGCTTACTATACAAGATATGATTGAATGCTTATCCTACATGCCTGATTCCTCTTCTTCATTCTCCACCTGTCTTTTTACCCAGCAAAAGAATACTTTCTGTACCAAATGACCGAATATTTAGAAATCCATCCTTTTCAGATGCTGAACATGTTACACTGTTGGTGAAACGTTTCGATTCTAATCATTGAAAGGGGTAAAGAGTTTGAAAAAGCAATTATGTCTGTTCACCATTTTATGTCTTCTCATTAGTCTTCTTTCCATCCCGACTGTTTCTGCAAAAGAAGAAAGGGACGGCAGGGAGAACGCTTTTCGAGCAGAATTGAAAGCGGTTGCAGCTAAAACCTATAAATATTATCAAGACCATACGGATCCGGAGACCGGTC
>NZ_JABMCR010000370.1 GCF_013179555.1 Bacillus haikouensis | reverse complement strand
CGGATGGCCCGGTACGGCGTAGACGAGCTCCCCGGATTCAGCATGCGCCACAAGCGTCTCTGTTATTTCCTCATATACCTGTTCGAACCGGTCATGTTTTTCATAGATCTCATCGAAGGAATGAAATGCCAATCCTTCTGCTGCCAAATCCTTTACCACAGGATGTTCTTTTGTCCGCAAAAATAATGTTTCACTTTCTTTGATAAGACGGTAGACACCTAAAGGCAGCTGCTCCAAATCCCCGGCTCCCAGGCCGACAATCGTAATCGTATTCATATGATTCTCCTATCTTCTTTTTATAATTGGCTGGAATTTTTCCATCAGCCTCACCCACTTGCTCCCAAATGGCAGATAGCCGAGTTCTTCCTGACTCAGAACATTTCCTCTCAGTAAAACCAGGATAAACACCGCACCGCCTATAAACACTCCCCCTATAGAGAAGAAGACAGCCGTGATCCGTTCAGGCATCCCATTTGTCAACAGTCTTCCATACAGCAGCATTAACCCCTGTAGCACAAGAGTCATTGCAGCCCCGCTTACAAACAGTGTTTTATAATAAGAGTAATCGATCAATCTGATCGGGAATATCTTTTTTAATCTCACTATCATCAGGATCGTGATCAATGCCAAGGATGATATGGTGGCAAGAGACGCCCCCATCGTCCCAAATATTGGCACCAGAATGGCGTTCCCTGCATACTTAAGGACAACCCCCGCAATGATGCAAACCGCCGGATAATAAATACTCCCGATTCCCTGAAGGATGCCTGCAAATGTGAGGATCAGGCAACTAAAGAAAATCGACATGCAAAATACGGCAATAACACTTGAACCGGCGGCGTTCTCAAACAACATCGTATTCGTAGGTACGATGAGGTTGATCAGACCAAGGGATGCTGCAAAGCCTATAATGATACTGATTTTTAATGACAGTTGACTGTATTCCCTAACCAGGGACTCTTTTTTGCCGATATAAGCGCTTGTAACCAAAGGGACGATGGTGAGTGAAATAGCGGTGGAAACGACATTTCCTATTTGTACGAAAGGCTGCCCGCGGTCATAGATCCCCTTCAGTTTCTTCGCAAGGGCCTCTTCCATGCCGGAAGCGGTCAATAACGCGTATACGTTTAACGAGTCTATGAATTGAAGTAGAATCAACAGCATGGCACTCACGCAAATGGCCGTCCCGTCTTTCAACAATCGTTTGCAAATGGACAAGTAATCCTTTGATAGTGTAAAGATACCTGATGCCGTCCTTTCCTTTTTCAGCACAAGAAAGAAAATCAGTACAATCACACCTGCAATTCCGCCCGTAATCGACCCGAATAACGCACCGTTACCGACCATGTAAAGAGAATGACCTTGAGCCATCAACAGGGTTGAAAACACCAGGATCGTCACCACCCTGATACTCTGCTCGGCCACCTGTGAAACAGCGGTCGGCAGCATATTTTCTTTACCCTGGTAATATCCCCTCAACGAAGACAATGGAGGAAGCAGCAAAAATGACAGCGAAATGACCTGGATCAGGGGCGCCAGCCTAGGGTCTCCCATCCATTCTGCAATCACGCCTGCACCGAAGAAGATGATCATAAACCATATCAGGCCAACGATGCACAGAAACAGGAATGAGGTCAGGGCCACATCCTTTGCACCTTCTTCATCTTTTTCTTCAAGTTTTTCAGCGACTAACTTTGAAATGATAACAGGAAAACCGTAAGTGGATAACGCAATCGCTATTCCATAAAAGGGATACACCTGCTGATATATATAAAAACCGATATCTCCAACGATATTCTGAAAAGGAACCCGATACACCGCGCTTAAAATCTTCGTTGCCAATGCGGCCAGCGTCAAAATCATGGCCCCTTTAAGAAATTGCTTGGAGGAGTACTGCTTCCTCACAAGGGCTTCCTGCCTTTCTATATAAAACTCCATATGTACAACCATCAAATGATCTATATTTATTGTCATTTTATCAATAAAAGAAGAAAAGCGGAAGCGGCTTGGTCAGAGGCGACAAGCATAAGACGAAAACACCGGAAAGGCGGTTTTTGCCTTTTGGGTGTTTTTGACTTATGACCTCGAGCCTCTAGCCGCTGCAGCTGGACAATGAAAAGCGGAAGCGGATGGTCAGAGGCGACAAGCATAAGACGAAAACACCGGAAAGGCGGTTTTTGCCTTTTGGGTGTTTTTGACTTATGACCTCGAGCCTCTAGCCGCTGCAGCTGGACAATGAAAAGCGGAAGCGGCTTGGTCAGAGGCGACAAGCATAAGACGAAAACACCGGAAAGGCGGTTTTTGCCTTTTTGGTGTTTTTGACTTATGACCTCGAGCCTCTAGCCGCTGCAGCTGGACAATGAAAAGCGGAAGCGGCTTGGTCAGAGGCGACAAGCATAAGACGAAAACACCGGAAAGGCGGTTTTTGCCTTTTTGGTGTTTTTGACTTATGACCTCGAGCCTCCAGCCGCTGGAACTTGATAATGAAAAGCGGACCGTGCCTACTCCTCAAAAAAAAGAAGAGTGGCGGATGCCACTCTCTTCTATTTATGATTCCATTTGTCTTGCTAAAAAGCCAGCTGCCGTTTCCACTGCCTTTTGCTCTACTTCGCCGACAGTACGATCCTTTGAGAAAATAGCAACGGCACCAATTGGATCTCCATTTGCTACAATTGGAGCGATCGTATATGAATTTAAATCTTCGTCATGTCCTTCAACAAGCTCTGCTTGTCCCTGCTGAGTGTGTAAAAGAGAGGAACGATCATCCATTACCTTTTCGACTAATTCGCTTACATTCTTGTTCAGATACTCTTTCTTTGATGCGCCTGCTATGGCGATAACTGCATCACGGTCGCAAATCAGGACCGCACTTCCTAAACTGTCGTATAATGCTTCGGCATATTCCTTTGCAAAATCACCAAGTTCACTGATAGGAGAGTATTTCTTTAAGATGACTTCCCCGTCACGATCAACGAAGATCTCAAGCGGATCTCCTTCACGGATCCTTAACGTTCTGCGGATTTCTTTCGGAATAACAACGCGTCCTAAATCATCAATACGACGAACAATTCCAGTTGCTTTCATCTATAGTTGCCTCACTTTCATCAGATGATTTTTATTTAGCAAGGCATTCAGTTGTATTGAATACATTGCTATTGTTGAGTTTAGTATCTTACATCTTAGAAGTTCTATACACATTCAGTTATTTTTTCTGTAATTTCACTAAAATGCTAGTGCAGGTTACTTTTTCCAAAGTTGGCAGCTGCATTAATACTAATACCCTTATCATAGTAAAATAAACCAGCAAACGCGTTTACAGTTGAGTTACAAGATTATAAC
>NZ_JABMCR010000037.1 GCF_013179555.1 Bacillus haikouensis | reverse complement strand
ACCTTCACTCACATCTTTTTGAATTTGTTTTTTCACTTCTAGAGCATCCGTTCCAGCAAAGTTTGGCTTCATGGCTGAATCCAATTTCTGTTTGGGTTGTTGGTTTTGTGGCATAATCGCTCTCCTTCCATTCTTGTTGTAGTTTTTTAAAATAATAAATCCTGCTGTATAAAAATGGAATATGCAGGATTTTTTTGTCTTTCTTATATTAAGGGAACTTTGGTATTTTTTAAGAGCCAGAGTGTTTAATAACTGAATGAATCAATTTAATTAGAATAAATATATTTGACCTTTATATTTCTTGTTGGTAATATAACTACATGGTTATATATTAACAGTAGGAATGTGATAAATTTGGGTGAGAGAACATACACTACAACTTTGTTTGAAGTTATAGCTGAGGAAAATCGCAGAAAAATTATTGACCTTCTTAGAGCAGGACCAAGGTCTGTAGGAGAATTAGTTGTGTGTACACAGCTAAGCCAGCCAGGGGTTTCTAAACACCTTCGAAAATTAAGGGAGGCAGGGCTAGTCATTATCAATAAGGATTCCCAAAAACATATTTATCATTTGAATGCGGAACCCCTTGCAGAAATTGATAATTGGTTAGAACCTTATCGAAAATACTGGTCAGATAAGTTAGATACTCTAGAACAATTATTAGATGAGGAGGAATAATGTATGTTAGCAGTTGTAGAAAAAAAAGAAAATGGCTTTATAGCCACATATAATCGACCACTAAATCATTCAGTTGAAAAGGTTTGGGCTGCATTAACACAGAATGGTAAATTGCAAAAATGGATGCCAAACCTAGAAATTGTAGACCTTCAAAAAGGAGGAAAAATTAAGTTCAATATGAATGATGGGACAGGTAACTCTTTCGATATTTCAATCTTAGATTTCGAAGAACAATCATACTTGCAGTATGAATGGGGAGAAGGTTGGGTTCGATTCGAGTTATCTCCTAAAGATAATGGTTGTTTATTAGTATTAAAAGAATATATCCCTGCCCTCAGTGATCATACTCCAAAAGATTTATCTGGATGGCATGTATGTCTAATTATGTTTAGTGCAGTACTGGACGGTAAATATATGGATTTCCCAAAAGGGGAATGGGAAAAATGGTACGAGAAATATGTTAAGGTAACCAACCAGCTATAGGACAATCAAAATTGTTCAACAGTCTGGTGCTTATCTTAAAAAAAGGTAAGCGCCAATTTTACATATAGAACCATTGACTTAAGAAGAGGTACAGCCAACATTGCGCGGAAAACATACGTTAAGAATTGTAAAGTTCAGCTAAGGATTTATATGGAAAAATCGAAAAATAATCAATATAAAATAACGGCTGGCTTGTTGACCTTATATTTATTGGTATTAATATGGATCACCCATCCATCCTTTGTACAAATAAAGGGGCAGTTTTACTATTAAGAGTGGAGTGATAGGCAATTAGTATTCTATTAATGGGCGCTATTCTGTAACAAGGATAAGCGTTCTTTTTTTACTTTAGGACCATATTATTGAATACTGCATAGGGATTATCAGTCAGTATATTGAATGTTTTAAGAAGATGAATCTTTGTCCCATAGGAACGTTGAATTGAAAAGAATAACAAAAAAGAGGCTGGGGAGGGAGTTATAACATGAAGGTTATTGGACTTATTGGTGGAATGAGTTGGGAATCCTCTGTTGAGTATTATCGGATTATTAACGAAGAGGTGAAAAGAAGATTAGGCGGGTTGCATTCTGCAAGATGTCTTTTATACAGCGTTGATTTTGAAGAAATTGAGCGTTATCAGTCAGAGGGTGACTGGAAAAAGGCTGGTGAAATATTGGGGGACGTTGCACATTCTCTTGAGAAAGCCGGCGCAGATTTTATCATCATTTGCACCAATACCATGCACAAGGTTATTGGTGACATACAGGAAAAAATAAACATACCTATTCTGCATATTGCAGATGCAACAGCCCTTCAAATTAAAAAGAAAGGGATTACTTCAGTAGGGTTACTCGGTACAAGGTATACCATGGAGCAAGACTTTTACAAATTACGTTTAGAGTCCAATGGTATAAAGGTTTTGATACCAAATGACGATGAAAGAAAAATTGTGAATAAGGTTATTTATGAAGAGCTATGTTTAGGTAAGGTTCAACAAACATCCAGAGATTATTATAAAAAAGTTATCCAAGGTTTAATCGACACTGGAGCTAAAGCTATTGTATTAGGCTGTACAGAAATTGGGTTGTTGATAAACCAGGAGGACTCAGATGTTCCTCTGTTTGACACAACGTATATTCATGCTCTTGAAGCAGCAAATCTGTCCATAAAGAAGTAGAGATTTCTGCAGCTCTTTCGAAATTATAGATAGTATACAAACGGGGGGAAGAGCTGAAGTTTTACTAATTGATCTCCGGCTATTGTCTTCTTCAACAATACAAAAAGGGCACAATAAAGTACTTCTTGAATTAAAGGATGACCCGAAGAATAGTGAAGGTTCAAAGATAGTCAGTGTAGAAGAAGAAAAAATGTTAATTAATATAGAAGAAGGTCAGACTATTTTTAGTTTGGTATGACTACATTAGAGAGTCTGACCCTGCAAAGACAAGGGGATTGAAAATTGACCTTCTTGTTACCGATGGATAACAAAACAAAATAATTTGCAAGTTCAACGGGGGATGGATGATCGATTGCCCCTTATCAAATTACTAAATAAGTAATAAGTTTTAATAACTTTGTATAAACCACTTGGGTGGCTGGCATCCACTGATGAATAAATGAGAATGGCTGAAGCGTGAGAGAAGTATCGCGAATTCTCCACTAACATTTAAATTTTATTTGAGGTCCTCTCCCCAAATTCATCAAATGCGTGCTTAAAGTCAAATGCAAAAGGATCCGGTCCATGTTGGATATAATAGTCGTATCTCTTGAAAGCTTCCTTCCAGGAAACATCCGTTACCTTCTCCGTCCACCACACCACATAATTAGGCTGTCTCTCTTGAAGAGCTCCAAACCACTTGTTCCTGTCCTTTAAAGCTTGCATATGGTGACCTGAATAGGTAAACCGATATAAAGATTGAATGCTTTTCCATACTGTTAGTGTGAGAATAGGGGTACCCTCTCCTTTGATCGCTTTCTCAGGGAAACGTACTCTATTAGGTGAAAATTCTTTTATTAGATGCCCGGTTTTAGCAGCCTCCCGAATGACTTCATCTCCCACTTCAAAAAACTCACGGGAGGCAGGATGTTCAATTGGATGTTTTAACCTGCCAACCGTATAGATCGCAGCATAAGCCAAATTAATCCCTCCATTTACACTTTCACCTACATATATTCTAGAATGACTTGGCGTATTCCTTGTTGAACGATATAACTTTTAGTTTTGGCCCATAGAACTAACTCCATTTATTTTAAGGAAATAGAGAGGAGACAAAAAGACTTCTGGAATCTTCAATTGAGGCAGGTTTACGGGACTATGAAACGAATCTTGTTAGTGGAGAAACTAGCGAAAATTGACCAGTATTAAAAGGAGTAATGCCCTGCAAAGAAAAGCACTCCAAGACTTGAATCCAACCAGCAAACCAGAAATGAATTTCTCACCTGATACGAATCTGGATAGTTCAAATGAAATATCTGTTATTGTTGAGTTTAAGCAGCATACAGCAAACATCGCAATTATGCCTGAAAAGTATAAGGGGAAATCCTTAACTCGAGTAGAAGCGAACAAAAAATTAGAAGCATTACATGAACAATTTAAAAAGGACTTATCTCAACTAAAGATAAAAACATAAGTTAGTGATACATTCAAGGAAGCATTCAATGGCGTTGCATTGACATTATCTGCGAATCAGGTTGAAACCTTGCTTCGATCTGAACCAACTCAAGAAAATATGAATACGTCACCATATAGCGGGAAAGCCCCTCAAGAAATAATGGGAGTGGACAAACTGCGAGGGAACCGTCCCTGTGCGTCCGCAAAAGTGGGAGCTCACCGAATATATTTCCGTATATTCCCTCTTCTCCACATCTTTCTTTCTTTTTAGCCCCCTCATTCTATGGTAAATTTAAAAGAATAGTAGTTTCACTTTTCAAAAAAAACGTTAATCTGCTTCAAACAGGGAGGGGCTATGTTTTTCTCACTTCGCAACCGATTATTTATGATTTTTACCCTGTTACTGACCTTTCCTTTTCTCGTTCTGTCGATTCTGATTCCAAACTGGTTTACGTCTATCATGGAGGAACGTACGACGGATTCGACGATAGAAATGATGGAACAGTTTTCGTTATATATTGATTCGATCACATCACAGGCAGAGGATTTAGGAAAGCAGGTACTGGTGAACCCTACGACTCAGGAATGGATCAAGTCTGAGGAGAATGGCAGGGAGGCAACAGATGCGGAACGACTTCTAACGAAAAACCAGTTGAAGGCGGAGTTGTCCTCAATGATGATCAATAATTCCAAGTCGATGTCCGTATCGGTTTACCTCAATGATGGGACTGGGACTGCCGGGAATCTTCCTCCTCTTGAGAAAACGATTTGGTTCGATGATTTCTATAAAGACGATCAGCGCTGGCTTCGGTCTCATAATGATCTGATGGCGGATCAGGTGAACAGTTACCTTCTTCCTCTCTTTGATATTAATACGCTTGATTTATCCGGGGTGATCAAGGTGAACTTTCCATCGTCCCTCCTAGAGAAAGCATTAAGCAAGATCAAACTTGGGGAGAACGGGAGAGTCTATCTCCTGGACAGCCACGGCAGGAATGTGCTGACTGGCAGCATTGATACACCAGAGAATGTGGTAAAAAAAAGCTTAAGGACCATTAAGACGGAGAAAAAGAGATCAGGATTAATAGAGGTCCCTTTTGAGAAGGAAGAGTATATGCTCTTCTATCAGAAGGCAAGGGTGGGGGACTGGGTGCTTGTCAGTGAAATTACCAAATCCGAATTGTTCTCTCAGATCAATGTGCTTCAGAGAAACCTTCTTTTAACGAGTGGATGGATCTTCTTATTAACGATCATGGCGTCTTACCTCCTCTCTTCAACCATTGTAAAGCCTTTAGGGAAATTGACTGGTGCCATGAAACTGGTGGAAAAGGGGGATTTTAAGAAAGCCAAGCAATTAATTCCTTCCATTAAGACAGCAAATGATGAGATTGGCTATGTGGTGGATGTGTTCGGCCAGACAGCCAGCCGCCTGGATACCCTGATTGAAACAGAATATGAAGCCAACTTACGCAGACGGGATGCGGAATACAAAGCGCTGCTCCTGCAAATCAATCCTCATTTCCTCAATAATACCCTTGAGACCGTCGGCGGGCTCGCAGCTCAAGGAAAGAACAAAGAGGTGATTGACGTCACGATTCATTTAGGGAGGATCATGAGATATTCTCTTAATACGGAATCGGACATGGTAACCCTTGGGGAAGAAATGGCCTATATACGGAGGTTTATGGAAATACTGAAGCTGCGTTATGAAGAAGCGCTCTCCATCTCCATAGAGGAAGATCCTAATGCCTCTAGGCTCCCGATCATAAAATTTGTCATCCAGCCCCTTGTAGAAAATTCTGTTAAGTACAGCTTCGTAGAGAAGACGGAGGCTGTTCTTCGTATTTCAACGAAGAAAGTAGATGACTGGGTGGAGATTGTGGTTGAGGACAATGGTATCGGGATCCCTGAGTCTATCGTGGAGGAATTGAAGAGTGACCTGGGCAGCCACGAATCGCGGCATGTATTGGAAAGCAAAGGGCGGAGCATTGGGCTGAAAAATGTCCTGGGACGTTTGAAGCTGAATTACGGAGAGAATTTTACCTATCACATCACATCAGAAGAGAATCAAGGCACAACCATTGCCTTATGGATAAAAAGTGGAGAGGGGGATCTTCATGCTGAAGGTGATTATGGTCGATGATGAAATTCAAATTCGAAAAGGGTTGAAGTGGAAAGTGGACTGGGATGAAGAAGGCTTTGTTATTGCCGGTGAAGCATCAAATGGCAAGGAAGCGTTACAGGTTATAGAAGAGGTGATGCCTGATCTTGTCCTGACCGATGTCAGGATGCCGGTCTTGGATGGGATGCAGCTTGTGAAAGTGTTATCGGATAAGTATCCAGTTATCAAGGTGATCGTCCTGTCGGGATACGCAGATTTCGAGTACGTGCGTTCCTCTTTGGTCGAAGGAGTGAAGGATTATCTGCTTAAGCCCGTAGATCCCGAGGAATTGACGGCTGCCCTCAGGAAAAGCAAGAGCGAGATTGAAGCAGAGAAGCAAAGAAGGATGGAAAGGGACAGAATGAACCAACTCCATTCCGAGGAAATGAGGGAGCAGTACCTGCTTCATTTAGTGAAGGATGAATGGGCGGGGATGAATATTTCCGGCGAGAGACTCAGTCAGCTGAAGCTCGATGTGCTAGCAGGTGAGGATATTGTCGTCCAGTTCATCACCGTAGAGATACGCAGCATGGACCGAGAGCAGGTTAAGGAGCTGTTTCTTCCCTTCAAGATGCTTTGCAGGGAGTTATCCTATGAGCATGAAGGAATCATGTCCTTCTATGATACGAGTTACCCGAATATGATTCATTTCCTATGCCATCATCACTCAGGGGAAAATCAAGTCCCTATCTTTATTCAGGAGCTGCAAAAGAGTGTCAGCACCTATCTGAATCTTGAAACAGTCATCGGACTGGGGAAAGTGGTCAGGGGTTTATCACAATTAAAGAACGGATATATTTCTGCCGTACTCTCCTGGAGCCAAAGCTCAGCTGATGCTACGTCCCAGCTCATCGACGGGACAACGAGTAAACAGACCATCGAGTTCACTGATGATGCAGAATGGAAGCTGTCCAACAGTATGGAGCAGGGGGAATTCGAGAATTTCCAAAGACATCTTCTGACTACACTTGCTGAATGCGATCGGCAATCGGTGATGTCTTATTCCTTTGCAGCGAGCCGGGTGCTCTTCATGCTGGAATCTATTGCAAGAAAATATGATCTGTATACCGAAGAGATGAAGAAGAAGATGTGGAATTGTCAACTGTGTATATGGGAATTGACGTCTCGGGAGCGGGTAAAAGGAGAACTGCTGGAGCTGGCAAGAATGATTGCGGAAAAAGTGAGTGAAACCCGTCATTCTTCTAATGGAACTGCCATTGTGGAAAATGTAAGACAATATATGGACAGGCATTACGCTAATGAAATTTCACTCACCTCCCTTGCTGATCAATTCCATATCAACTCGGCTTATTTATCGGAGATGTTTAAAGAATTGGTAGGACAGAATTTCAGTGATTACCTTGTGAATCTTCGAATGGACAAAGCACGTTCCTTGTTGATGGATGAACAGTTGAAAATCATCGAGATTGCCCATCTTGTCGGCTATTCCAATTCAGGCTATTTCAGCACTGTGTTCAAGAAACGTTTTGGACAAAAGCCACTTGATTACCGGAAATCCATGACAGTGGATAAGGAGAGGCGCAATGAAGTATAAAATAACCATTATCTACTTACTGGCGGCTGTACTCATGTTGACAGCCGGGATCTACAGCATCTTCTACTTCACCTCCTTTCAGGAAACGAGCAGGGAGAAAGATGGTGGAAAACTGGTTGAACAAGCTGAGATACACCTGACATTCTGGAGGAACAGTGGGACAAAACTTGAAAATCAGGCATATGAAGAGCTGGTGGCTGACTTCAATAAAGATCATCCCACGATCGAAGTGGAGATGGTCCCTGTCCCATATGGGGATTATGAGTTGAAGCTTAGAACCGAGATGGCAGCGGGTGATCCTCCTGATATTTTGACCATCGATACACCGACCCTTGCCCTTTATGCCAGTGCTGGTAGTCTGATGTCCCTCGACGATTATATGAGACAAGAAGGTCATATTGAAGATCTCGCATCCCCTACGTTAAAGGGAATCACATATAAGGATGAAATCTACTTATCCCCGATTGCAGAATCGAGTGTCGCCCTTTTTTATAACATTCATTTGTTCCAAAAAGCAGGGGTGCCCCTCCCTTCCAAAAACCCGCATGAACCGATGACATGGGATGAGGTTCTGGAGGCATCTAAGAAAATTTCTGCTTTATCACCTGACATTGCGGGAATCGATCCAGCTCAGGGATTCCCGAATGGGGAATCGCCTTCCTACTTCAAGATGCCTATCCTTTGGCAATTTGGAGGAGATATACTGGATCCGGGCAATCAGACAGCGAGTGGATATTTGAACTCCCCGGCTTCACTGAAAGCACTCCAGTTTTATCAAGATCTATATCAGAAACACCAGGTGGCTAAGGTCGAACTCCCCCAGGAAGCATTGGAGACCGATAAGCTTGGCATGACGGTCCTCGGTTCCTGGATGGTGGAGAGTCTCATTATGATGAATCCTGATTTCCGGCTGGGTGAGGATTTCGGGATAACCGCCCTGCCGAAAGGGAGCGAGCAGGCGGTTCCAAACGGGGGGTGGTCCCTCGGTATTTCGTCTGAAACCGACTATCCCGACGAAGCTTGGGAATTTATCCGGTATGTCACCAGCTTTGAAGGTGCCAAGAAGTATGTTGATATCACCGGGGATGTTCCAGCGCGTTATTCAGTTGCAGATGCCTTTCCCGAGTTCAATGAGTACCCGAAGAATATTTTCGTGGAACAGGCACAAAAGTATTCCAGGAATAGACCGATAACTCCTGCCTATCCTGTCGTGAGTGATGCGGTCAAGACATTATTTGAAGACGTGGGAATCGGAGGGAAGGATGTCAAAACTTCGGCAGAAGAGGCGGTAAAAAAGATTAATGAAGAACTGAATGACATGGAATAGTAACCTTTGGCAGCTGCCAGAGGTTTTTTTTTGTGCAGTAAACTCCCGAAATATTTAAACTGTTTCATCCGAAAAAAGTAAACGTTTTCATGCTGGGAATCTAGTAAAGTGAACTCAACAGACAACCTCACCGAAATGGGCGGGTCATTCTTTCAAAACAACTTGATTTTTATAAAGGGGGTCAAAAGATTGCAAGAACTTGCCAAGGCAGATACATCCGTTATATCGGAAACAAAGAAAAATAAGAAATTCAAAACCAAGCTCCATTATATGAAGAAAAACTATATTCTCTATTTGTTTCTTGCACCGGCCATCATACTTACGATCATTTTCAAGTATGTTCCCATGTACGGGGCATCCATCGCATTTAAGGATTTCAGTCCCATCAGGGGGATCAATGGCAGTGAATGGGTGGGATTCAAGCACTTTACGGACTTTTTATCGTCTCCGAATTTCATGGATATCCTGGTCAATACTCTGAAATTAAGTTCCTTTGAGCTTCTGATTGGGTTTCCGATCCCAATCATTCTTGCACTCATGCTGAATCAGCTCCGGAAAGCAGGGGTGAAGAAGAATATTCAACTCATCCTTTATGCACCACATTTTATTTCAGTTGTCGTCATCTCGGGGATGATCTTTCTCTTCTTATCACCTACAGGCCCCATTAATGCGATGTTGTCGGTATTTACCGATAAGCCGATTTCGTTCATGTCTGATCCCGAGGCGTTTCGAAGCATCTATATCTGGTCAGGGGTTTGGCAGGGCGCAGGGTGGGCATCGATCATCTATGTGGCGGCACTCGCCAATGTGGATCCCCAGCTTCACGATGCAGCAACCGTAGATGGGGCGTCCCTGCTGCAGCGCATCTGGCACATCGATCTTCCGACGCTGAAGCCTGTGATGGCGGTCCTGTTCATCCTGGCAGCAGGAGGCATCATGGCAATCGGATTTGAGAAAGCCTATCTGTTACAGACGTCTATGAACCTGCCAACCTCAGAAATCATTTCGACCTATGTATACAAGCGTGGGCTGCAGGCCGGTGACTATTCATTCGCCACGGCAGTGGGATTGTTCAATGCTGTCATCAATGTCATCTTGTTGGTGTTCGTCAATCGGGTGGTCAAGAAATTAAACGAAGGCGAAGGTCTTTTATAAAGGGGGAAACGAGGTGTACCAATACACCAGGTCAGATAAATTCATTCTTTTCGTCAACAAAATCCTGCTTGGGGGAATCGTGATTATCGTTCTGTTCCCTTTGATATACGTTCTACTATCATCGGTTCTTGAGCCGAATGTTCTAGTTAAAAAGGGATTGTTCATCAGCGGGTCGGATTGGACGCTCGAAGGATATAAACGGATCTTCGAGGATGGGACTATCGTCAAAGGATTCATCAACTCAATTCTCTATTCTGCCGGGTTCACCCTCATCACCGTTAGTGTCTGCATCTTTGCCGGGTATTCACTCTCGGCTGAAGGGCTTATCGGCAGAAAGTTCATCATGGTGTTCTTTCTCATCACCATGTTCTTCAACGGAGGGTTGATCCCGACGTATATGGTGGTGAAGGGCTTAGGGATGCTGAACACGATTTGGGCAATCATCCTTCCCAATGCCATCAACGTCTGGTTCATCATCTTGGCGAGAACGTATTTCAAATCGATTCCGAATGAGTTGAAGGAAGCAGCACGAATCGACGGGGCATCGGAGTTCAAGATTTTCTTGAACATTGTGTTTCCGTTGTCAAAGCCGATTATCTTTGTCATCGCGCTCTATGCGTTCATCGCACAATGGAATTCGTATTTCGATGCGATGATCTATCTTGAGGACCGGGATTTGTACCCGTTACAGCTCGTCCTGCGCTCGATTCTTATCCAGAATGAGGTGCAACCGGGAATGATCGCTGATCAACAGGCTGCTGCGGAACTGCAAAGAATTTCAGAGATGATCAAGTATTCATCTATCGTATTAGCGAGCTTACCACTGATCATTATGTATCCATTCTTCCAGAAATACTTTGAAAAAGGTGTTATGGTGGGATCTTTAAAATAATCAACTTATTAACAATGGGGGTTTAAAAATGGGTAAAAAGGTGAACACAATGTCAGCGCTTCTGATATCAGGTATGCTGCTTGCAGCAGGGTGCAGCAACAACAGTGAAAGTGCTTCTTCTGAGAATTATGAACTGGAAAATGTGAAGTTTCCTTTAGAGGAACAGGTGACACTGAAAATGATGACATCCAGCTCACCACTTGCTCCGGATGATCCAAATGAAAAGCTGATCTTCAAAAGGCTCCAGGAAGAAACAGGAGTGAAGATCGACTGGACCAATTATACAGCGGGGGAAACCTTCAATGAAAAACGGAATCTCGCTGTCGCTAGTGGGGAGCTTCCAGACGCGATTATGAATGCAGGATACAGTGACTATGAGCTGTTGAAGCTTGCCAAGGATGGAGCGGTCGTTCCTGTTGAGGATCTGATTGATGAGCATATGCCCAACCTGAAAAAGGTCCTGGAAGATGCACCTGAATATCGATCGATGATGACGGCACCGGATGGCCACATCTATTCCTTCCCTTGGATTGAAGAGCTTGGTTCAGGGAAAGAAAGTATCCATTCCGTCGATGACTTCCCTTGGATCAATGTCGAATGGCTGAATAAACTGGGACTTGAAATGCCGAAAACAACCGATGAACTAAAAGAAGTCCTGAAAGCATTCAAGACGCAGGATCCAAACGGAAATGGTGAGGCAGATGAGATTCCGATGTCTTTCATCATCAATCATGGTGGTGAAGATGTGTCCTTCTTATTTGGCTCGTTTGGATTAGGGGAAAACTGGGATCATACCGTGGTCACGAATGATGGAGAAGTAAAGCTGACGGCAGCCGATGAAGGATATAAGGAGGCCATCAATTATTTGAATGAGTTATATAAAGAAGATTTGATCGACGTAGAAGCTTTTGAACAGGATTGGAACACCTACCTGTCGAAAGGAAAAGAAGGTCGCTACGGAATGTACTTCACATGGGATAAAGCCAACATCACGGGTATGAACGATCAATACGACCTCATGCCTGCCCTTGAAGGACCGGATGGAACGAAGAATGTAACAAGAACGAACGGCATGGGATTTGACCGGAACCGAATGGTCATCACGAGTGCTAACGAGAACCTTGAATTGACGGCGAAATGGATTGATCAGTTCTATAACCCGCTTCAATCGGTTCAAAATAACTGGGGAACCTACGGGGATGACAAACAGCAAAACATCTTCGAAATGGATAGTGCAAGCCATTCATTAAAGCATCTTCCATTAGAGGGAACGGCTCCTGTAGAGCTCAGGGAAAAAACATCCGTCGGCGGTCCACTGGCAATTTTGGACGAATACTACGGAACCGTTACGACGAAACCGGATGATGCTGCCTGGAGACTGGGGCTCATGAAGGATGTCATGGTACCGGATATGAAGGCGGAAAACATCTATCCAAAAGTATTTTTCTCCCTTGAGGAATTAGATAAGCTTTCGAAGATCGAGACCGATTTGCTTGCTTATGTGAAGCGTAAAAAGGCGGAATGGATCACCAACGGGAAAGCCGATGAAGAATGGGCGGATTACTTGAAAGAACTCGATCGCCTCGGGTTACAGGAATGGCTGAAAATCAAGCAGGATGGATATGACCGAAACCAATCATAATCAAATTCCGGCTGTACCTTGCTCAGGCAATCGTGCAGCCTTTTGAAAGCAAAGGAGGATCCTTATGACGAACAATTATCAAGAAAAAACGAGCCTTTATTCAGAAACCTATCGTCCGCAATATCATTTTTCGCCGAAGGAAAAATGGCTGAATGATCCGAATGGAATGGTCTTTTTCGAAGGGGAATATCATCTCTTCTTTCAATATCATCCACATGGAACTACGTGGGGACCAATGCACTGGGGGCATGCGGTGAGTCGTGATTTAATTCATTGGGAGGAGCTGTCGATTGCACTTCATCCTGACGAACATGGGGCTATTTTCTCTGGAAGTGCCGTGGTGGATTGGAAGAATACATCAGGTTTCTTTAAAGAGGAGAAAGGCGGGCTTGTCGCCATTTATACAAGTGCCGACACATATCCGGACTCCAATCGTCCAAGGCAGAGACAAAGCCTTGCCTATAGTTATGATCATGGCAGGACTTGGGAGACTTACGAGGGAAATCCTGTATTATCAGATGAAGACATTACCGATTTCCGGGATCCCAAGGTATTTTGGCATGAGGAATCTGAACGTTGGGTAATGGTTCTGGCGACGGGTCAAACGATTACCATTTATACGTCCCCTAACTTGATAGACTGGGAGTTTGCCAGTGAATTTGGTCAGGACGAAGGGTCCCATTCCGGAGTATGGGAATGCCCGGATCTGTTTCCTCTAATGGTTGATGGAAACCCAGATCATGTAAAATGGGTGATGCTTGTGAGCATCGGTGACAACCCCGGTCTCAAGGAAGGTTCACGGACCCAGTACTTTGTTGGGAACTTTGACGGTAAGGCGTTTATTAACCATCATAATGGGGACGCCATCCTCTGGCTCGATCACGGAAGGGACAATTATGCCGGAGTGAGCTGGTCTGACATCCCTGAAAAGGACGGAAGAAGGATCTATCTTGGATGGATGAACAACTGGAGATATGCAAATCAGGTTCCGACTAAAACGTGGAGAGGAGCCATGACCTTGCCTAGAGAAATGACCTTGATTTCTATGCCATATGGGTTTCAACTTATACAAAAACCTGTATCCGAGATAAATAGAATCAGAAGAGAATCACAGGTCTTGAAGGAAATCGTGTTAACGGAAGAAGGGTATTCAATCGATGTAAATCATGAATTTATGGAAGTAAATCTATCTGTAACGTTGGAAGAGGCAAAGGAGTTCAGGCTGGCTATCCACCATTCATCAGATGAGAAAACCAGTATTCGGTACGATCGAATCACCCACAAGTTAACGGTCGATCGGACTCAGTCAGGAGAAAACGGTTTTTCGGATTCGTTTCCCGGAATTTCCGAGTGCCCAGTTGAATTAATAGACGATAGGCTCATCCTTCAGCTATTTCTGGACGCTTCTTCCTTGGAGTTATTCGCACAGGGAGGCAGGAGAGCATTAACCAATCTGATCTTCCCTCGAGGAACGAATCACACCCTTTCTCTCACTGCCCTTGGAGGGGGTGCCAATGTTGAAGAGATCTCGGTTACGGAGCTTTCATCGATCTGGAGAAAGGGAGTTTGAGAACATGAATGAACCTTCAATCCTGTGCATCGGTGAACTGCTCATCGATTTCTTTTGTACCGATATCGATACCGGATTGGCTCAAGGAAAACACTTTTCAAAGAAGGCAGGAGGGGCTCCCGCCAATGTGTGCGCGACCATCACCATACTTGGGGGACGTGCAAGGTTCTTGAGCAAGGTAGGAAATGATCCGTTCGGCCATTTCCTGAAACAGACCATGGTGGATCTTACCATAGATGATTCTTCCATTTTGCTTGATGAACATCATCCTACGACTCTGGCGTTTGTGTCATTGAAAGAAGATGGGGAAAGAGATTTCGTGTTTAATCGAGGGGCGGATGCCCACCTGAACAGGGAAGAGCTTCATAAAAGCAGTTGGATGGAATCTTCAATCATTCACTTCGGATCCGCCACTGCCTTACTGGATGATCCCTTTAAGTCCGCGTACGTATCCTTCATCCGAACGGTCAAAGAAGCAGGGAAGTTCATCTCCTTTGATCCGAACTTTCGAAGCGATTTATGGAAAGGGAGAGAGGGGGACTTCATTGAGGTGGCAGAACAGTGCATCAGTCAAGCAGACTTTGTCAAAGTAAGCGAAGAGGAATGTAAAATCATTTCTGGATTCTCGAATCTATCAGATGGAGTCGAATGTTTTCATAGACTGGGAGCCCAAACCGTGGCAGTCACCCTTGGGAAGGATGGTACACTGGTTTCAAACGGAAAAGAATCGTGTATCGTCCCAAGCATCCCTGTTCATTCCATCGATTCAACTGGGGCAGGAGATGCATTTGTGGGGGCGGCGCTGCATCAATTCAATCATTATCAGGACCCTAAAGCCCTCCTGGAGGATTTCAAACAATTAAAGAACATCGTCTCAACCAGTAATCGCGTGGGGGCGACTGTTTGTACAAAAATGGGAGCGATCAGCGCGATAAGAGAATTAGAGGGACGGACCACTTTTTGATGATAACTATACATTCGCGCACTTGATTGGTGCCTGATGCCCAGCAAGGTAAAGATTTAGCGTGCTGGGGGTCAGGCACCGTGCTTTTTTTGCAAAGACGAGAGGATTGAAAATTGATCTTCTACATTTTGGTTCCAGTATGCCCAAGTGGTTTATACAAAGTTCTAAAACTTATTACTTATTTAGTAATTTGGCAAGGGGCAATCGATCATCCATCCCCCACTTGATTGGCAGCCGATGATGAATAAATGAGAATGGCTGAAGCGTAGGAGAAGTATCGTGAAGGGTAATCTCCACTAACATTAAAATTCATTTGAGATTCTCTCCCCAAATTCATCAAATGCATAAGGGTCTGGTCCATGTTGAATATACTAGTCGTATCTCTTAAATGCCTCCTTCCAGGAAACATCCGTTACCTTCTCCGTCCACCACACCACATAATTAGGCTGTCTCTCTTGAAGGGCTCCAAACCACTTGTTTCTATCCCTTAAAGCTTGGTGACCTGAATAAGTAAAACGATATAAAGATTGAAGGCTTTTCCATACTGTTAGTTTGAGAATAGGGGAACCCTCTCCTTTAATCGCTTTCTCAGGAAAATGCTTTCGAGTGACTAATCAATAGATTTTACAAGAGAATACAAGCAGCGTAAATGGGGGGAATTTAGTGGGTTAAATTTCCCTGTTTTGTTGTTAGTACGTTTGTTCCTAATTGAAAACATTGTCAGAATCATATCGGATAAAGATGTTGAAACGCTTACATTGGGAAAGTCCATTTAATAAAGGGTTTTTTTCATGTTAACTCTAAATGTAAATATGATCATAGTTTGCTAATGACTAAGTATTCAAGATTATTTTCAAAGGGGGAGTAAATCATTTTCAAATAGGGAGTAAAAAACATCAATAAGCTTCATCGCACGCGCTAATGAAAAAAGGGGGAAGAAAATGAAACAGAGAAAGAAAATCGTAAAGGGAACTGTATTAGCGGTAAGTGCCATGTTACTAAATCCAATTGGCGGTATGGCAGCCTCTCATGACGGGACACAATCCAATCTAAATGGAGAACAAACTCAACTAAAAGTGAATCTTATTCATGGAGAAACAACAGAGAAAATCGACCAGTTTTTAAAAGAAGTAACGCCTGAGCAAAGAAAAGCACTCCAAGACTTGAATACAACCAGCAAACCAGAAATGAATTTCTCACCTGGGACGAAGCTGGATAGTTCAAATGAAATATCTGTTATTATCGAGTTTAAGCAACATACAGCCAACACCGCAATGATGCTTGAAAAGCTTAAAGGAAAAACCTTAACACGAGAAGAAGCGAACAAAAAATTAGAAGCATCACATGAACAATTCAATAAGGACTTATCGCGACTAAAGGTAAAACATAAAGTAAGTGATACATTCAAGGAAGCATTCAATGGTGTTGCATTGACATTACCTGCGAATCAGGTTGAAACCTTGCTTCGTTCTAAAGTAGTTAGAAGCGTTTACGAAAACAAACAAGTGCAGTTAATTAAACCTACTCAAGAAAATCCGAATACGTCACCATATAGCGGGAAAACCCCTCAAGAAATAATGGGAGTAGACAAACTGCATGAAGAAGGTTTAACAGGAAAAGACATTAAAGTTGGTGTCCTTGACACCGGAATTGATTATGACCACCCAGATTTAAAAGATGCTTACGCAGGTGGATATGACCTTGTAGATGATGATAATGATCCAATGGAAACGACTTACGAAGATTGGATCGAAGCCGGTAAGCCAGGCGGGAGTGCTTCGGATTATATTACCTTTCATGGCACCCACGTTTCCGGAATCCTTGCCGGGCAGGGGACAGCAGACTCAAATTATGCAACTAAAGGGGTTGCACCTGATGCGGACCTATATGTATATAGAGTTCTTGGTCCATATGGTTCTGGTTCAACGGAAGATATTTTAGCTGGCATTGAGAAATCAGTGAAAGATGAAATGGATGTTATTAACTTGTCGCTGGGGGCAAACGCTAACGATCCATACTCACCTTTAGCGATTGGGATCAATAATGCAGTATTATCAGGTATTACATGTGTTCTGGCCGCTGGTAATGAAGGTGGAGGAAAGTATACTCTCGGTACTCCGGCCGCTTCAGCACTTGGGATTACAGTAGGTTCCAGTAATCCAGAAGTTGCAGAGTTCAATTATACAGGAACGTTTAAAAGCAGCAGTACAGAAGCAGAATCGGAAATACGGTATTCTACGCATGGCTACGGTGAGGATCCCAGAACCTTAGAAGGAAAGACATTTGATATTGTCGATGTTGGTAAAGGGCTGGAAACTGATTTTGAACGTACCGACGTAAACGGGAAAATTGCCCTGGTTTCGACTGGAACGAATCGGACTTTTGAAAAAGTCAGGTTGGCAAAACAACATGGAGCAGCAGCTGTATTTATATACGGCACATATAACGGATTCATCGGAGATAAAATGGCGGTATCCATTGATCATACGTATGCGTATATTCTTAATGGTGAGCAAGGAAAAGCGTTTAAAGAAATATTACAGAACGAAACAGCACACTATACGTTTAAAAACCCTGAAAAAAATGTGATATACCCGGAAGATACCATTTCCTATTTCAGCTCTCGTGGACCGGCGCTGTTTACGTATGATATTAAACCAGAGGTGACAGCACCAGGAATGGATATTATGTCAACGGTTCCTCCCTATTTACGCGGTGAGAAATATGAAGGGAAGTACGAATATGGTTATGCCCGATTATCAGGAACCTCGATGGCGGCTCCACAAGTAGCGGGTGTGGCAGCGCTAATGCTTGAAAAAAATCCAAAAACAACACCCGCTGATATTAAATCATCTCTGATGAATACTGCAGATGAAATGGCAGAAGAGTACAGTGTCTTTGATGTGGGAGCCGGACGTATCGATGCTTTTGAAGCGATTCATTCAAATATGAACTTTCAGGTGATGGATGAGACGAAAAACTTCATAGATGGTGAGGAAATTCTGATTGATGAGCTGACAGGAAGTATGAGTTTCAGCTTGCAGCATGAAAATAATTCACTTAGAGATCAACGAACGATCATGATTAAAAATTCCGGTGAAGAAACGAAAACGTTTATTGGAAGTGCAGAGTTTGCAAATCATTCTCTTGACGCTTCAGAAAATGGAATTCAGCTAACCTTTGATAATAATATAAAAGTAAAAGCCGGAAAGAAAAAGAAAACAAATGTTTTCTTGAATGTTCCTAAAACAGCTGAAGACGGTTACTACGAAGGGTATATCCGGTATGTGAATAAAGAAGATCCGTCAGAGGAATATAGTATTCCTTTTAGTATTCGGAAGGTAAAAGATGGCGTTGAATATCTGGAAACAAGCTCAGGCATTACAACGATCAATAACGGAAATTTTAATTATAGCAGCTTAGCATCTGCTAATCTAAAATTAAATTCTCATATGCGCTCACTTGATATATTTTTATCAGATACAAACTCTGAAGATATCGGCTATATCGGCTATTACGAAGGTACTGGAATGCCTGAAGGCAAAGATATTAAAATAAACCCTTTCTTCAATGGAGATTATTATCCTCTTGGCGTCACAGCCGAACAAGCTGCAGCTATGGAACCTGTCCAAGTAATGCCGGGTACGTATAGGGTGAAGTTTGTCTTTACGAGAGAAAACGGAAAACAAATCATTATTGAAAAACCGATTTCAGTTGATAATTCAAAACCTGAATTGACTTCCAGTCAAGCTGGGGGCGTAATTGAAGTAAATCCTGATAATTCAAATCCGGTGATTGATATCAATGGGAATGTGATGGATCAGGCAATAAATGATTTAATAGCTGCTGGTTCCGATATCACTCAAGCAAATAACACGGTCTATTATCGTTACAATACGAATTATCCATCTCGACTGCCTGTTGATGCGGAAGGGAATTTTAATTTTGAAAGAAGTACGATCCCGAGCTACTTAAAAGTACTGCCTGTTGAATTTTATTCAACGGATCATGCAGGGAATAAATCTGATTCCTTGCAGTACTATTTTGTTAAAGAAGGTTCACCATATGTGACAAGTATCGCAAATCAAAAAGAAGTGACGCAAGGTGAATCGGTCACATTCGATGTAAATGCTGCGAATCAAGGAGTCTTTAAAAAAGCAGAATTCGAATTCAAATACGACCCGAAGGTTCTATCAGTTACTGAAATTGCTCTAGTTGAAACTATGAAGGATCGCTTCGATGCAGAAGTGACCAATGAAAATGGTACGATTAAGGTGATTTTACAAGCAAAAAATACAACATGGAATGCCGAAGATGTACTCTCCCTGCTTCACTTAACAGCAGAAGTGAAAAATGATACCTATATGAATGACTACGCAAAGGTCTATCTGACAAAAGCTGACTTTACGAACCTATCAGATGTGAAAACGGCTAGTGGACGAGTAGATCCATCATTTAAAATTAATGCTCTGGATTCTCAAATTGTGGGTACCATGAATGGAGAAGCAGTCTATGAATTATCTGCTTCCGGTCCTGTACAGCTATTTGATTATTCTACAATGGGTGCTACTGTCAAGGTTTTAGATGAAGACGGAAATCAATATCCGGGGCAAGTAATGGAAGAGCCTGAATTTAAAGTAGATTCACTGCCGTCCACCAGGGAACCATTAAAATTAGAATTTGATATACCTGGACATTTTACTGTGCAAAAGTCCTTTTATATCGGATTGGACGGTCATGCAGGTGAAAAGAAATTTATAGATAAAAAGACAGCTAGTGCTGGAGATGTGAACAAAGACCATGTCATCGATATTCTTGATGCGATCTACCTGGAAGAGCACTGGGGTACGAACGACCGCAAAGGAGATATTAACTTTGACGGTACGATAGATATGGTTGACATGAACTATATCAACCAAAACTTCCTAAAGGAAAATCCAACAGTCCCTCACGAAAACGAACCGAAATCAACCGGGAATGGGAAAACACTAGAAAGCATCATCGACAGCCTGAATTAAGAGAATAATTGAAAGAACCAGTCCTGAGGAGTATCCTCACGACTGGTTCTTTTATTGACCTTGCAGAGTTAAATGGGACGAGGGGACAGGAACGGTGTCCCGTTAAAGTATCAGTTGAGGGAGCACCCGCAGATTATTTTCAGGATTGGAGGAAGGGAGGAGTTGGTTTGGTCAGATGGCTGACAGGATTGGATGTGTTTATAATTGTAGTTTGTTGTTCAACTACAGATGCATTTAATAGAATAACATTCATACCTTCAGTGATGAAATCTACTTCAAGAAACTGTTCATAATCTGTAAGAATTTCAATAACGTATCAGCCTCATGATATGATAGTTTTATTATTAAACTAGTTAGGTGAGGTGAACGTATGAGTAATAAAAAATCAGCCCCAATGAAATACCTTGTCATGATTACTTTAGCAATCGTGATACTCTTAGTGGCTATTGTTGTATTAACTAATAAAAGCCAGGACAAAGATGAGATATTGGAAAATCATCCGTCTACAGCCAATCAGCCTTTGATTGGAGAAGAGAATGCATCCGTCTCTGTAGTAGAATTTGGTGACTTTAAATGTCCAGCGTGTAAAGCTTGGGGAGAGTCGGTTTATCCGCAACTTAAAGAGGACTTTATTGATACCGGGAAAGCAAACTTTTCTTACATTAATACTGAATTTCATGGAAAAGAATCAACCTTAGGGGCTCTGGCTGCTGAGTCAATATTAAAGAATGATCCCGATTCATATTGGGACTTTCATAAGGAATTGTTCAAAGAACAGCCTGGGGACAATCATGATGCACAATGGATTACAGTAGAAAAACTTGTTGAAGTGGCTCAAAAGACTACAGACGTCCATATAGATCAATTTAGTCAGGATATTGAGCAACAAACTTTTATGGAGGAAGTGAATACTGATTCCTCACTCGTTGAAGATTTTAATATACAGAAAACTCCAACCATCATTATAAATGGCACGATGCTCGAAGATCCTTATGATTATGAAAGAATCAAATCATTAATTGAAGAAGGGCAGGAGTAATGGGTAAAAATCAAATTTTTATGTACAGTGCCTGGTTAGTATCCATACTTGCAACTTTAGGGAGTTTGTATTTTAGTGAAATCAGGGGATTCATTCCTTGTGAGTTGTGCTGGTATCAACGAATAGCTATGTATCCTTTGACGTTGATTCTTGGAGTGGCCACATTTCACAATGAACTCGGCTTGAAAAAGGTCATTCTCCCAATGTCAATTGCAGGTGCTCTTATTTCATTCTTTCACTATTTGGAGCAAAAAGTTCCTGGTTTTGGAGGGATAAAGGAATGTGTGAGCGGGGTGCCTTGCAGTGCAGAATATATAAATTGGTTAGGGTTTATAACCATTCCATTTCTCGCTTTGACTGCGTTTCTTCTCATTACAATTTTTTTACTGATAATTAAAAACAAACAGGTTTAACGGATTAAAGCCTGCAGGTTCTGGGATTACCAGGTCTGCAGGCTTTAATTATTTCTTTCACAAACAAATGGCCGAGGAAGTGCATTAGATTGTAAGAGATCTTTTACTTCCAAAAAATGAGTCTCCTTTTTAAGTAGGGAATGGGTGGATATTTTATAATTAATGATGAACTTTTTATTTATTGATTTTGACACTCATATTAGCAATTGGTAATATGATAGTAATGAAAACATATTAGAAATATCTAATATGAGTTGGAGGGGTCATATTGCTGCAAGAGACTGATATGGATACAAAAATTAAGTTCCTGCAAGGGTTTGCAAATAAAATGAGAATTCAAATCTTGGACTGTATAAAAGAAGAAGAAAAAACAGTATCGGAAATTATCAAAGACTTGGATGGCAGTCAGTCAAGTATATCTCAGCATATTTCCTGTTTAAAGGGGTGCGGATTAATTGTCGGCAGACAGGAAGGGAAGTACATCTACTATAGTCTAAGCAATCAAAAAGTCCGCGATTTATTAACCATGTTTGATGAAGTGCTGGAAGAAGTACAAAATGACGTTGCATGTTGTCGTAATCACATTGTCTAGGGGGTGAAAGAAATGGCGGATAAATGTTGCAGTTCTAAAACTGCAGAAGCTCCTAAAGAAACAGGCTGTTGCAGCGGAAGTTCAGAATCAATCAACTTTAATAAAGTGGAGAGTTCTGATTGTTGCACCAGCCAGGCAGTGGCAGAGGAGAAGCAATCTTGTTGCTCCGGTGAGTCCGATGCCGGGGAAAAAACTTCTTGCTGTACAAGTGAAGTTGCAGTGGAGGAAAGTAAGCCATGTTGCAGCAGTGAAGAAGTGCTTGAGGTGGATCAGCCTTGCTGCAGCAGCGAAGCAAAAACAAATAGTTCTTGCTGCTCTAATTCAATTGTTGAGGAAAAGGCAAATGAAAACCATGCCCCTATCTCAAAGGGCGAAATGATTGAATATCGAGTATCCGGAATGGATTGTCCTTCTTGTGCTGTATCCATCGAAAAAGGGTTAGGGAAACTAAAAAGCATTGAAGAAGTTAAGGTGAATTATAATACAGGCAAACTCCGTTTTAAAGGGAATGAGAGGACTAATCTTGAACAAGTGGAGGATGTGGTCCAAAAGCTTGGGTTCAAGGTTGAACCTCTACAGCAAAATAAAAATTTGCGTGTTTATAACGTCGAAGGCATGGATTGCGGGAGCTGTGCCAAAAGTATTGAAAACCATTTAAACACAATCCCAGGTGTTAAGAGTGTAAGTGTTCATTTTTCAACTGGAAAAATGAAAGCAGAACATGATATCAGTGTGGAAGATATCTTTTCTGAAGTATCTAAAA
>NZ_JABMCR010000369.1 GCF_013179555.1 Bacillus haikouensis | reverse complement strand
TCTTGAGATTCCATTGAAAGTCCAATGCTCTTAGACAACGTATCGGCTGTGCGAATTGCACCATTAAATGCTGGCTTTAAATCTTTAATCAACGATCGCAGTTGTTCTAAACTTCGGATGAAAATGTCCATAACAGGCTTTTCAAATTGTTTCGCAAACTTGCTCCAAAACTTACCGAAGGACTGGACTGCTTTTAATCCTCGTTGTTGTTCTTGGGAAAGGCTAGCCTGTGCTCTCTCAATCTCTTTTAATATCTCGGCACGCTTTTCCAAATCCGTTGTATTGGCAAGTTCTTTTCGTAAGTCCTTAATAGTTTTATTTGCTTCAAATACATCATTTAATGCTGACGTTGCTACACTACCGAATAGAATGGCTCCTGTTCCTGCTGCGGCAAAAGAAGTTGCTAAACCGCCAAGTGCTCCAGTTAAGCTAGCAATAATGGGAACTATTGCAGGGAGAACGGATAGAAGACCTCCTCGAAACGCATTTCCTGCGACAACTCCTACTGAACTCATGGTTTTTGCGATTCGATCTATTCTGCTCTGAAACTTATCTACCCGAGCTTCTATGCGAACGATAATCTTATCTCGTGCAAGTGCTTTCGCTTTAGCTTGTAGGTTGTCAATCTTCTTAAAGAAGCTAACCGTATCAGCATCCACTTCTTTTTTAGCTTTTTTTCTTGTGAATCGCTCCATCATTTTCTTCGCTTTCTTAATGTTGCGTTTCAATGGTTTTATATCAGCCTTTAATATTGTATCTTCTGCACTTTCAGATTCCTTTTTGAATCGCTTTGTTATTTCCCTGGCTTTTTGAATAGCATTCCTGAATTTAGTGACATTTGCTTTCAGCTCTGCTTCTATCGAATAATTGGACACTCCCTCACCCCTTTCTAGAATTTCGTTGAAGAGCAATCTGGGCAGGAGATAATTTATTAGTTGGTTTTTTAATAGACTTTCTTGTAATGAAATCATCGTCAACAGATTTTAGCGCGGATTCATAATCAAAGAAGTCCTTGAATTCCTTAAAGGCATACTCCTCTTTCGGTTTCTTTTCTGTTCCTTTGTTTATCTTTGCTTCTGCATTGCGAATGAGGAAAGCTAATTTATGCAACTTATACTCTTCATCGATTTCCTTATATTCTTGGGCATAGCGCTTGTAGTGAAACTCAGTTAACGTCATCTCTTCGACATCAATCAGCCGTACCATCCCTAACTTGCGCAGTGAATAGACGACAACTTCATCGTAGGTTAATCCCCTGTCGGCTTGCTCACGTTTTTCACTGCTTTCAATGCTTGATACTTTTCTGGAACGAGCTTTCGGGTCATAGGTTGCTTTCCCAATTCATACATGACTTGCTGCGCAAACTCGTCCAGACCTTCATTTTCAGCGATGTCGTTAAGGATTGACTCGAAGTCTTCATCAGCTGTCGGCTTTTTCTTATCGTGTGCCGTGGCTGCCTGTATCAATTTATATAGGCAAATTATATTTCCTGATTGAAGACCTGGCACCAACATCGTTTCTAGTCCTTGTCCGAGACTTACATTTTCCACTTCCAGTCCTAAAGAACGATCGATCGTAGTTAGTGTACGAAGACCAAATGAAAGTTCGATTTCCCTACCGTTAAAAGTGATATGCAAATTTAGTTCCTCCTCAAAAATTCAAAATAAAAAGAGGGGAAACATCCCCTCATCGATTTTCTTATGCTTCAGGTGCCGTACCCAATCCGTCATCAGCTGGATCAGCAGCCAAAACATCATGGAATACATATCCTAATGTTTCGATGTCAGCTTCAGGGAGATTGACACGCCCTTTTTGACGTTTATATTCAGTAACAAACGTTCCACTTACTTCTGGGTCATCCTCAGCCGGATTGGTTGTTTCCCATTCCGTGATGTACCCTTGTCGATATTCAGCACCGAATGTATAAGTACCTGGAGTCGTTTCATCCTCTACTTTATCCGCCAAATCAACTTCCCACATCTCAACCGGATAGTCTTCTACAATAGAGTCACTAAGCATCGTGAAAGTGGGATCTGTTTCAGCTTGAAGTGCAGAAATGCTTACCTCGTCCTCAAGCGCACCTGAACCGGAAACACTTCCATCCTTGGTAACAGTTGATTCACGATCTCGGGAATAGGATTTTGAGTGTTCGGTTTGAAAAACTAGCTTTGCACCTTCCACAGCTTCACCGAGCTTTCTAAAATAGAGTACCTTGTGTACCCCTTTGGCAATGTTGGCCATACTACTACCTCCTAAGTTATTTTGTATTCTGCCTGGATAATCCCGTGCATTAGATTGTCCGTTGTCGTATTGTCATAGATTTCATTGGAATCAAGAGAAGTCAGGCTCGCATAATAATTTTCAAGTTGGGTAAGTCTACGTAACTCCATTTCAAGATAGTAGATCATTTCCGCAAAGCGGGAACGATTACTTGCTATTTCCCATACATGAATGGTTTGCGAGATGTTACCAGTAATTACTTCTTTGTTGTTTATGACATCAGAACTTATTGAGCCTGCGACATGCACAAACGGATAAGGTGTGCTTTCATCTTTACCTGGCAGATAATCATAAGTTTCATATCCGAGTGACAATGACTTGTTGAAGACCGCATTGAACAATTGGATCTTTGGTGATTTCATTTATTCACCTACTTTACTAGTCGATCTAGATCTTTTAAGAACTGTTTCTTCTGAATGTAAAAACCAGGGAAGACGAATGGTTGAGCATCCATAAACCTTGTACCAAATTCAAGGTACCCTGAGTGCTCTGACTTAGAGACGGTCCTCCCTACCAACTTGCTAACCATGACAGTTTCGATGTTTCTCTTGGTGTAACCGGTTTGATACCCCTGAGTGAATTCCGCGTTCTTGACTGTTTTTTCCGTCATTTCTATCGTGTTGTTCTTTACGATTGTCCCCACATCGTCTTCAATTTCTTTGTACATTCGGTCAAGCTTAGCAAGAAGCGCATCCAAACCATCTAAGTCCACTCGCTCACCCCTTCCAAATAAAAAAAGCTCTCAGATCTATATGGGATATGTCTGAGAACGTTATATTTCTTTCCATTGATGACAGCTTTATCTGCTCTTTCTCTGAACGGTTGCTTGAGCCTTACTGTGGTGATGTGTTTATCTAAGGACCCAAATATCATCTTCACCCTTTCCAAGCTGATAGGAGATATGTTGCAGGGCAGTGTGACACCATCATCCACTCTTACAACTGTCTTGCCAATAGAAGGATCAAATGCCCTGTCTACTACATTATGGAGTGTGACCCGATCAGAGTACCTCATCAGAAAAACATTACCTTTCCTGTCGTCTCTGGTTTAGGGATATACGTTTCTAAGATGGACTG
>NZ_JABMCR010000368.1 GCF_013179555.1 Bacillus haikouensis | reverse complement strand
TCAGAGCGATTTTATGAATCTATTAAAATGAAGCCGCTTGTCATTTCAACCGAAGTGGAAGGCCATGTTGCTGACCGGCTCATGGAAGCCATCTGGCGCGAAGCACTGCACCTTGTAAATGACGGTGTAGCCACAACAGAAGAAGTGGACGCGGCCATTATCTATGGTCCGGGATTGCGCTGGGCACTTATGGGGCCGTTCTTGACCCTTCATCTTGCTGGCGGAGAACAAGGGATGAGACATATGCTTGAACAATTTGGTCCAGCCTTAAAACTGCCATGGACAAAATTAGTTGCGCCGGAACTCACTGATGAACTGACAAATCGAGTCGTTGAAGGATGTGAAGCCCAAACGGCTGGACATTCCATTCCAGAACTTGAACAACGTCGTGATGAATTCCTGATTGATCTTATGCAATTACTTGAAAAATATTGGCCGGGAGCAAACTTGAACGGAAAGCTCTAACATGAATGGAGGAAGTCAATTGTCTCAAATTGAAAACCCACTCTTAAAGGAAAACGTCCGCAAAGATTGGATCGATTACAACGGGCATATGACAGACGCTGCCTATGCTGTCGTCTTCAGTATGGCCGTAGACCAATTAATGATAGAATTAGGAATCAATGCCGATTTCCGAGATAACCACCAATATTCGATCTATACCTTAGAAACGCATCTTTGCTATTTAGCTGAGGCTCATGAAGGACAAGCACTTCAAGTCAAAATTCAGCTGTTAGACTATGATACAAAACGATTGCATGTCTTTTTCACTATGGAAAACGAAAAAGGAGAACCACTTGCAACTAGTGAGCAAATGTTGATGGGCATGGACATGAACGATGGGCGGCCAGCTCCTTTCCCAACCGGGATTCACTCGCGTATCGAAAGTCTGGCTGGATTGCATAAAAGCATGCCAATGCCTAAACAGGCTGGAAGAACCATTGCGATTCGGAGGAAATAAGAAAGGCTCCTTGTGCTGATCCATAACCATTATGAAGTGCAGTCCCTATATGTTTTGGGACTGCACTTCTTTTGATTGTCTTTAGGCAGATAAGAGTTCCGCTCTTGTACAATCATGGAGGCTTAAATTGTCAGGTTATTATTTATAAGATAAGATCCGTGATTTCCAAAAATCGAAGGGTCTTATTTTTTGCCTGAATACCTTTTCCTTATGAATCTTGTTGATTCATCTGTCCCTTAATTTTACGTGAATGTTCCACAAACTCACTTCCGTTTCATTCGGAAGTCTATTCAATGGTCTGTTATAGGAAAAGGGCTGTCAGATTTCGGTGCAAAAAAAAAGCAAGCCGGATTATTCAGGCTTGCCTTTCATCTTATATGGAGCAGGATCGAAAGACGCAGGTTATCCGCGTCTTCCGCCTCTGCCTCCCTGTTTTGCTCCAGTGTTGCGGTTAAGGGTAGACAAATTCTCTTCACTGGTCTTTAAGAAACGAGACAGTTTATCTTCAAAATTTTCCTTTGATTTGAAACTTCCTTTTGACCCAGCGTTTTTGGAATGGCCGGCGCCTCTCCCTTGGCCCTGTGGGCGCTTTGAGTAAGAAGATGTTGGTCTTTCTGGCCTGTCTATCGCTTTTTTGATGGACAAAGCCGTTTTTCCATCTTTCTCACTAATCACTTTTACTTCAACTTGATCGCCAACTTTAAGATGGTCATTAACATCTTTTACATAGCTGTCCGCTACCTCGCTAATATGCACAAGACCTGTTGTGCCTCCAGGTAATTCTACGAATGCTCCAAAATTAGTGATGCCTGTTACTTTCCCTTGTACCTTACTGCCTACTTCAATCGACATAAAAATAAGAGTCCCCCTCAATAATTATAAAACACTTCATTTATTGTATAACAAATAGAGTAAAAAGTATCAAATGGATTTAATTTCCGCTTATTTATTTTCATTCTTTCCTTTTAACCAAATAAATAAGCATCGTTTCATCCCATTGTACTTCCGATTTACATTCTTACACTTCAATCAACCGCTGGAACGAGCTAAAAATCGGATCCTCTCTATACGCGAGATCAAATTCCCTTTAATGCATCTTTATAACGCTGATAATATGCTTCAACATTGTTCAACAGCAGTAATTCAGTATACAGGTATACTTTCATATTGAAGTTATTGAAATCAATAGTCGTAAGCTCCTGTATTTTTTTGATTCTATAATTTAATGTGTTTGGATGGATGAACAATTCATTGGCGGTCTGTTTACCCTTTCCGTCATTCGCCAAAAACACTTCAAGTGTCCGGAGCAGATCTGTCTGTTTCTTGACATCATTCTTGATCAATGACAACAAGTCATCACTATAATAATCCTTTGAGGTGTTTTTTTCATAGAGCGCAGGCAAGTACCGATAGATTCCCAATTGGGCAAATTCCCGCGGCATCGATTCAGGACGCGGACTGATGAAATTTGCGGTCTCAATGACCTCCGACGCTTCCAAAAAGCTCTTTCTCATTTGATGTAAAGAGGCGTATTCCTTTCCGACCCCGATCAAGAAGTTATAAAATTGCTCTTCGCCTGTTTGTTCTTTGACTTTTTCGGCTAAACTTCTGGCTAATTCCAGCGAAGAAAGCGGTTTATCTGCTTTGCCGTAGAGAATGAGGATCACTTGGTATTCCGTTTTCAACGTATATATATTTGTTTGGAAGCTGGATTCGTGGACCAGCCTCTCAAGATCGTCGAGCATAGGTTTATATTGTGGTGATGTTATCGAATAAACAGCTACAGTGAACCGCTCTGGCAATGTCAGCTTGACCAGGGATGCATCATGGCGCAGTTGGCTTTCGCTTCCATATTCGTGCTGCAGAAGATGCCACAATACCTCTTCTTTTTTGCCTTTTTTGACATTGACCTTCGCGTAAATATCGTTGATCAGGTTCCCAAGGTGAGGGGATATCTCTTCCAGGAAGGCAAGTTCTTCACTTTGGAGAAGATGATCGGACTCCTGGACCCAAATATATCCCATCGTATTCCCAAGGTACTTTGTGGCGATGACGACACGCTGGTGGAACCCCAACTCTTCCATAGATTGAACCCGGATCGGATCAGAATGTTTTTCGAGACGGTGTACGATGCCTTCTTTTTTCAGTCGATCGATGATGAAGATCGGACATTTTTTCGTGAGGATCGTCTTTTGCTGTGTTTGATCGAATTTATCGGAAGAGGAACTGTAAGAAATCAATTCAAAATTTTTGTTTTCAATGATCACGGGGTTGCCTAATTTTGAACTGATCAATTCAGTTGCTTTATGGATGTCTTCTGCCTGAAGGATCAAATCTTTTGCTTCCATAGGAATCTTACCTTTCCACGAGAGTTATTATTCCTATTATAGCGTTAAATTCCTGAATGAAAAGCGAAAAGCTCCCCCTTATCAGGAGAGCTTTT
>NZ_JABMCR010000367.1 GCF_013179555.1 Bacillus haikouensis | reverse complement strand
TCTCCTGATGTTCTCTTTTGTGTCTTTACCTCGCTGATGACCAATGACTGTCACAGGCACACCTTCGAATTTCGCAATTCCCGAAACAATCGCTTCATCATCACCATATAAACGATCGCCATGAATTTCCATGAAACCCGTAAAAAGATGGCGGATATAATCCAGGGTTGTCGGTCGATTAGGATGACGTGCAACCTGTACTCTTTCCCAAGGTTTCATGTTTTCATAAATATCATTCTGGAGCTTCTGCAATCTTGCTTCCAATTTTTCAATTTCTTTTGATAAATCCACTTCCGAATTTTGAGTGAATTCTTTAAGCTCTGCAATTTTCTTCTTTAATTCAACTACAGGCTTTTCAAACTCCATCTCATTTACCATGGCAGATCACCGTCCCACTGATGTATATCAAGTATTAGACCTATCTTATCCTTTAGTTCCGATCGTGATATGACTTCGTCAAGCTGTCCATGCTTCAGGAGAAATTCCGCTGTCTGAAAGTCTTCCGGAAGATCTTCCCGAATCGTTTGTTCGATGATCCTCCTGCCGGCAAACCCGATCAGTGCACCAGGCTCTGCAAAATTATAATCGCCTACAGAAGCAAAGCTTGCGGAAACCCCTCCAGTTGTAGGATGGGTCATAATTGAAATGAAGAGACCTCCATTTTCACTGAATCGTTTAAGGGCGACACTTGTTTTGGCCATCTGCATAAGAGAGAGCACGCCTTCTTGCATTCTGGCACCGCCCGATGCAGTAAATATGATGAAAGGGACATGCCGCTTGTCAGCTTCCTCGATCGCTCTCGTGATCTTCTCGCCGACCACAGACCCCATGCTTCCCATTCGGAATCTTGAATCCATGATCGCTGCCACTACGTCAATCCCGTTTACTTTTCCTGCACCCGTCAGGACCGCTTCGTTTAACCCGGTTTTCTTCCGGTCCTTCTCTACTTTTTCAAGGTAGTCGGGGAAATTGAGCGGATTGACAGATATGAGGTCTGCATTGATTTCTTCAAATGTTCCCTCATCAATGAAGCTCTCGACTCTCTCAGTCGAACTCATTCCGTGATGATATCCACAGTGAATGCATACCTTCAAATTTTTCTGTAATTCTTTTGTATACATGATTTTTTTACAATCGGGACACTTGGTCATGATCCCTTCAGGAACATCCTGTTTGGCTGCTTCAGAAGGAATGGTTGCATATTTTTTCTTTTTAGGCTTATTGGATTTATTGAAAAGTTCCTTAAGCAAGGTGAAACCTCCTTAACTAATTACCGTCGCTTTTGTATTCATATTCTTTGGATGATAGAAAGTGTATAAATGCAATATGCTGCTGGAATCCATAAACAGCTTGTCTACCAGTTTAACGGAAAGCATCATAAAAAGATGGTGGAATTTGTCAGCTCACGATCACCGATTTCACAAATCTGTTTATACGCATTCTGCACCGATTCTTTGTCTTGATTCTCTAATCCTTGAAGCAGGGTTAAAAGCTTTTCTTTTATTTCCAGAGTCATTTTCTTTTCACCGATGATTAACGTTTCGTAATCATTCAGGACGTTCCAAATTCTATGTGATAAATAGTTATTGCTTACGAGGATGATTTCCTCAAATATTTCTCTCCAAGTAAGATTGTCATTGTCTTCTGCAACTTTTGAGATGAGTGAAGATACATCAAGCTTTTGGGAGTAAATTGTACGAAGCGCCTCTTTTTCAATCATCGTTTTCGTACATTTTACATCGTTCTGTGCTTTATGATCCTGTAGAATGAACATCCCCAGGAGATCAATCAAATGGTGATCACGAAAATCTCTCAGGAATGTCCCTTCTCCTCTCCTGGTTTCAATCAAACCTAATAGTTCAAGGGCCCTCAGTGCTTCTCTCACAGAAGAACGGCCAACGTTCAGCCGTTCAGAAAGCTCTCTTTCCGAAGGGATTTTATCACCCTCCTGAAGGCCATCCTTTGATATCATTTCTCTAAGCTGGTGAACAATTCCAATGTATACTTTCGATTGTGAATGGAGAGAGTTCACTTTGTTCATCATTCACTTTTCCCGATGACCGCTAAGTCTTCCGTTTTTTTACGGATTTCTTCAGGATCTATTTTTAAGCGGGCAACTCCTGTTTCCATTGCCGTTTTCGCGACTGCCGCTGCCACAGCAGGTGCTACACGCTTATCAAACGGACCAGGGATGACATAGTCCGCATTCAATTCACTTTCACTGATCAGCCCGGCAATTGCTTCGACGGCTGCCTGTTTCATTTTTTCATTTATATGAGTAGCACGTACATCTAATGCTCCCCGGAAAATACCAGGGAATGCAAGCACATTATTCACTTGGTTCGGGAAGTCGGACCGGCCGGTGCCCACCACTTTCGCGCCTGCGGCTTTTGCCAGTTCAGGCATGATTTCCGGCACGGGATTCGCCATGGCAAATATGATCGGGTCTTCTTTCATCGATGACACCATTTCCTCTGTGAGGGCACCTGCGACAGACACTCCGATGAATACATCCGCATCTTTCAGCACATCGCTGAGACCGCCTTCAATGCGATCACGATTCGTAAATTTCGCCACTTCATCCTTAATCGAGTTCATCCCGCGTGAACGGCCTTCATAGATCGCACCTTTGGAATCACACATGATGATGTCCCTTACACCATACCGATAAAGAAGCTTAATAATCGCGATGCCGGCTGCTCCGGCACCATTTGCCACAACTTTGATTTCTGACATTTTCTTACCTACGATCTTCAGAGCATTCACTAGTCCTGCAACGGTAACTATTGCTGTACCGTGCTGATCATCATGAAAAACGGGTATGTTCGTTTCCTTCTTCAGTCGCTCTTCGATTTCGAAACAGTTCGGAGCGGCGATGTCCTCTAAATTCACTCCGCCGAATGTCGGTTCAAGGAGCTTTACCGTTTCGACGATCTTGTCCACATCTGTTGTGTTCAAGCAGATTGGAAATGCATCGACCCCTGCGAAGCTCTTAAACAGAACAGCTTTACCTTCCATAACGGGAAGGGAAGCTTCCGGACCGATATTTCCAAGACCAAGTACTGCCGTCCCGTCCGATACGACGGCGACCATGTTGCCCTTCATCGTATAATCATAGACCGTTTCAGGTTTGTCATAGATCACTTTGCATGGCTCTGCGACTCCAGGGGAGTATGCCAGGCTTAAATCTTCAGCATTTCTAACCTCTACCTTTGATTTTGATTCCAGTTTTCCCTTATTTACACGATGCATATGCAATGCCTCTTCACGTAATGACAAATCCACTCACTCCTTAATCAATATTCCGTGCTATATTTTCACTTTTATAGATTCATGGGTTTACCTTCTTATAGATGCAGGCAGGCAGTGGTCAGACCACCTTTTTCTATTAAACAATAATATAAATG
>NZ_JABMCR010000366.1 GCF_013179555.1 Bacillus haikouensis | reverse complement strand
AATTCGGTTCCTTTTTCAAATTGAGCAGGCTGGATTTCGATCCAGTCAAGAGCGTGTTCTAATAAATATGGCTGAGGCAGCCCAATGATTTCTGCCACTTCCTTGTTATTAGCGAGATTTTGGACAGTTGGTGCATCAGATTTGGTGAATGGTCTCATGATCAATCTCTCTGTCATAAGTGTTTTTAACATGCGTCTATCTCCTTTTGCGAGAATGTGGACTGCTTTTCGCCGTCTATTAATCTATAACTTCAATAAGAAAGGTCTTCTGAAGGAACCCTCCTCGTTTTTCCGCCTTTTCCTGTCGGGCCTTTTCCACTTCATTAATGGAAGAACCATGCTGGGAAGCCAAAGCATGTATGATTTCGAGCATGTCAGCAAGCTCTTCTAACGCATGCGCATTTGATTCAGCCGCGCAATATTCATCCATTTCTTCATAACTTTTCTTCTTTAAATATTTTATGTATTCCTCATCCTCAAGTATTTTGGTAATAGCCGTTTCTCCATTTGCTTCAATTATTCCCGGAATCTTGTCACGGACCAACTTATTATAGACAGGCATGGTATTACCCTCCATTTTACATTATTTATCCAGTTTATCATCAACACAGCGGTGATAGAAGTGCCAGGATTACATTCCCGTGTGAATTTTTTCAGATGAAAAATAAGCCGCTTTCAGATTCTGAAAGCCGGCTTACCTGACGTCTTATTAAAGATTTTCAAAGAATAATCTGATGACATCTGCTCCACCGATAAAAGTTCCCAGAGAACTCCCGAGGTTTGCTAATACAACAATCAATAATACACGTGTCACCTTGTTGGACCAGAACCCCTTAATACTTAAAACATCCTCCGATAATCGGTCAAAATCCGAAACGTTCGGACGTTTAAAATACGCCTGGACGGCACCGGCAAACCATCCTGCTGCCAAGAGCGGATTCAAGGATGTTATCGGTGCTGCAACGAACGCTGTTACGATGGCTAAAGGATGTCCCAGTCCAACCGCAACACCTAATGCTGAAAATCCTCCATTCCATAATATCCAGCTTAGTGACTGCTGCATCCCAGCATCTGGATTAGAAATGAATGTGTATGCGATGAGAGCAAGTATGAATATCGGGATCCCCCATCCGATGATTTTAGGCAGCTTGGATTTCGGAGGTCGCTCATTTAGCCTGTCGAGGTCATGATTCTTCTGTATTTCTTTTTTGATGCCGGGTACATGCGCAGCGCCCAGTACAGCCACAACCTTCTTACCGGGTGCTTCCTTAATCTTTTGAGACAGGTATTGATCACGTTCATCGATTAAAGGTTTCTTCAATTTCGGAAATGTTTCGGTAAATTCATTCAGCATACCTTCCAGCATATCCTTGGATTTAAGCTTCTCAAGCTCTTCTTCTGATATGCTTTCACTGCTGAATATGCTGTATATAATTTGTGTGAGTAATTTTGCTTTTCCGGTGAATCCTACATTGCTCCAGATACGTGAGAATGTCACCTGGATATTCCGATCAGCAAGTACAAGCCTTGCACCTGATTCCTTTGCGGACTCGATTCCCTGAATCATTTCCTGACCTGCTTGAATGCCAAGCTGTTTCGCCATTCTTTTCTGAAAAGATGATATCGCCAGGTTCATCAATAAAAATGTCGCTTTGCGATCTTTGATTACCTTGAAGATGTCGGTTTCCTTCCATTTTTCGCCTTGAATGATGGACTGATATCGTTGTTCGTCCAATTCAACACAAACTGAATCCGGCCGTTCTCTTTCAATTACTGCTTTTACTTCTTCAGCACTCTTTTTCGAGACATGTGCGGTGCCGATCAGTATGTATTCTTTTCCGTCCAGGAAAATCCTTGTAATGTTTTGTTCTGTATCTCGTCCAGTTTCTAAAGACATTAGGTACCTTCCTTCAAATGCAAATTGAAAACTAATTTTTCTTTCAAATATCATTTTACCATTTTTACACATAGTTGCTCACTAAATTTTTGTAACGTATTCATTCCTTAATATAAAGATTCTTGATTCATCAGCAAGCTGGACATCTACAACATTAATATTTCCCTGATGTCATCTTCAGAAAGAGGAGTATTTTTTTTACCGGTTGAATCGATCATTTCTTCAATCAAGTCCCTCTTTTTATCCTGAAGCTCGTTCATCTTTTCCTCAATCGTACCCCGGGCGACCAGTTTAATCACCTGTACCACGTTCTCCTGCCCCATCCGATGTGCTCTGTCTGCTGCCTGCTCTTCCACCGCAGGGTTCCACCATGTATCATAAAGAATCACAGTATCTGCACTATGAAGATTGAGACCTGTTCCTCCTGCTTTCAATGAAATAAGGAATACATCCCGCTCTCCCCTATTATAACGATTGCATAACTCCAGGCGGTTTTCTGACGATGTATCCCCATCCAAATAGAAGAATGGAGTATCCTTCTCAGTAAGCTCTCTTGCTATGAATTGAAGCATTTTGGTAAACTGCGAGAAAATCAGCACACGTCTTCCTGAATGCATGGACTCCTCCATGATGTCCATGAGATGCTCAAGTTTCGCTGATCTTCCATCATATCCATCAACAAACAACCCGGGGTGGCAGCATAATTGCCGTAATCTTGTAATACCCGCAAGGATTTTAATCTTGTTCTTCCGCAAAGTGTCCTTATCAATATGCTTAAGTGTATCGTGCCGAAGTTTGGCAAGGTACGCTGCATATAATTTCTTTTGTTCAGGAAGCAGTTCGATTGATTCCCGTGATATAATCTTATCCGGCAGTTCCCCAAGTACATCTTCTTTTACTCTTCTCAGCAGGAAAGGCTGAATTCTGCGTGCAATCGTATTGCTCGTTAATTGACTATATTCCTTTAAACCCATGAAGAGCTGCGGGAATACAATATGAAAAATCGACCAAAGTTCTTCTATAGAATTTTCAATAGGTGTTCCGCTAAGTGCAAAGTGATGATTGGCCTTGATTTTCTTAACGGCACGGGCTGTTTGGGTTACAGGATTTTTAAAAGCTTGTGCTTCATCGAAAAATGCCGTTGCAAAATACTGCTTCTCAAACCAATGGATATCCCGCCGTACGATAGGATAAGAAGTGATGATGACATCGACCCCTGAAAGTCCTGATTGCAGTCTTGTCCTATTTGACTTGCTTCCATCCATGACCACTGATTCAATATCCGGAGTGAACTTAGCAAATTCGCTTAACCAATTATATGTAAGCGAAGAAGGACAGATGATTAGTGCGGGTGTTTGGTCCCTTCTGATTTCCTCGAGGATGGATTGAATAAAGGTGATGCTTTGGAGGGTTTTCCCAAGTCCCATATCATCAGCCAGGATGCCGCCGAACCCGTAATGGGCGATCATCTTCATCCACTGAAAGCCTTTCTTTTGATAGTCTCTTAAGATC
>NZ_JABMCR010000365.1 GCF_013179555.1 Bacillus haikouensis | reverse complement strand
AACAGCCTCAACAAAGTAATCAGCAGCAAACATACACACAGCCGCCCCAATTATTAACGACAAAGGATAGCCTTTATGTAAACGACATGCTTGCATGGAACCTGAATGCTATGAAAAAGTGTCATTTCGCGGCTTCCCACTGTCAGGACCAGGAAATCAAAGCGGAACTGGATAAATGCGGGCAAATGCATCAGCGTCACTATGAGCAGCTATTGGCACACTTAAATACGTCAAACACCAACCAGGGCATGATGTAGAAAGGAGACCTATCTATGAACCAGCAAAATCAGCAAAAAATACAAAACCCGCAGACTCAGGTACCATCCACACCGCAAATGAATGACCGTGACTTCATAACAGACGTCCTTTCACAAGAAAAATACATGACTGCTTCTTATTGCACTGCCCTTAACGAAGCCAGTCACCAGGCTCTTTATCAGGATTTGTTAACCATCTTCAACGAAACACAAAACGTACAACGCGAACTGTATAATGAAATGTTCCGTAAAGGCTGGTATAAGCTTGAAGCGGCAGACAGCCAAAAAATCCAGCAGTCCTACCAGCAGCATCAGCAGTACTCGTCCCAGTTCCCTTATGGAACGGCTGGCGGCGGCCCGCTGCAATAGTTTTTTAACATGCGGCCTCCTTTGGCGGGGGTCGTTTTTTGTTTTGTCGGGATGGTTGGCAGGGAGAGGCGACAGCAGAATAAGAGGGTGAAATATTAAAGGTTAATATAAATGAGCACCTTGTTTTTGATCAATTGTTATCTTCATCTCCGACCAGCACCTGAAAATGCCGCTTCTGCGTCCGCCCGACCATTTTAAAAGCCTCTTGTTTTCGACTTCACCCGTTTTATTTCCAACTCTGAAATTACTGCATATTTTCTGTCTCATTCATCTAGTAACAATATTCGAAATCAAAGCATTACCTGCCCCCTTCTTCACCAAAATAAAAAAGCACCCTCTTCAAAAGGGTACTTCCATTTCAAGCTTATTCTTCCCGCTTCCTGCGGTTTATTTCTTCACGATGTGCTTCGTTTAATTCTTTGATTTCGCCGACGATCCTTTTCATTTCATCTTTTCCGTCAGGATAGAGTGAGTTCCAGTGCTTCACAAGTGCCGGCATGTTCTTGGCAATGAACGAGTACATAGCATATTGACCGACCATCTCTTTTTTCTTTGGAGAATTCTCTCCTACCAGAAGTTCGGTATACTTATCCAGAAGTGCATCAAACTGTTTCGGAAATTCGCTCATACTATAGAACCTCCCATTACATACTAGTTAATCGTTTTACCTTGCAGGTCTGCGGGCAGTTCTTGCAGCGGAATTGTTCTCCATTCTCTAGTTGATAGGAAAAACAACATGTCTTCCGCACCCTGATTTTACCTTCCTGCCCTTCAACTCTGACTTTATCAGTATAATATCTGCTCAGTGGATTCTTATTATACACACCGAACCAATGACTGTTTTCATCACTAAGTAATTGAGCTAAATCGTTTTCTTTCTTATCCTGCAATCTTTCATCAGTAAGAAACGCGTCATTTTCATAAATCCAGAAGAGATATACTGCAATATTCTCCCACAATATCAGAGTAGAAAGCTTCACGGAGCGTTTCAACACACCGATGACTTTATCCAGATGCCCACTGAACAGTGAACGGATGAATTCTTTTTTTTCAGACCAGCTTGTCATTTCCTCCACGGTTGTATCTCTGAGATGAAATTGCGGCAGCCACAAGCCTTTCTCACTGACTTGATCGACAAGGACAAGATTATCCGGGGACAGGTTCAGTTTCCGGTCCCAAAATGTCGCTGCAAGCATCCCCAATGCGGCGACGAAGGCATAACGCTTCATCAAGAGAGATGCTGCAGTCTTCAAGTCATTCGCACCCATCAGTGAGAGGCGTTCATTAAGATAATTCACCACTCCCTGTTCATCTAAAAGCTCGCCTGCCTCAGTTCCAGCCAAAGCATGGGGTGCACCTCTATGAAAGCGATACTGCTGAAGAATCCCCCATTGCTCCGCTGTTAATGATGCTTGCTTCATACAGGCTCACCAATCTGTTTAAGGATGCATCTGCCTTTTCCGAATGGAATACAAAGCGGTGTTCCGAATAATGGATCACTTGTTACCTGACAATCCATATCAAAGACACTCTTCACCAGTTCACAGCTGATGATGCTTTCCGGCTTTCCTTGAGCAAAGATTTTCTGATCGCGGATTGCCACGATATTATGAGCGTAGCGGCACGCAAGATTCAAGTCATGGAGCACCATTACGATTGTCCGGTCTTCCTTTTCGTTCAACTCGAATAACAGATCGAGTATTTCGATTTGATGCGTCATGTCCAAGTAGGTCGTCGGTTCATCAAGCAGGATGATATCCGTATCCTGTGCAAGGGTGAGGGCGATCCAGGCACGCTGGCGCTGGCCGCCTGACAGTTCATCGACTTTGCGGTGCTGGAGCTCATCCATTTTGGTTGCCCTCAATGCCTCCTGCACGATTTCTTCATCTTCGTGAGACCATTGCTTCAGCCAAGTCTGATGAGGATATCTTCCCTGCTTTACCAATTGCAGTACGGTCAATCCTTCAGGAGCTGCGGGGGACTGGGGAAGGATGGCCATTTTACGCGCAACCTCTTTGGTTGAAAGGCGTGCGATGGCATCTCCTTCCAATAGTACAGACCCCTGTTTCGGCTTTAACAAACGAGCGATGGAACGCAGCAGAGTTGATTTCCCGCATCCATTCCCACCGATGAATACGGTGATTTCTCCTTTGGGGATTTCAATATTCAGTTCATTGATAATGGTTCTATCACCGTAAGCCAGGGTCAAGTCTTTCGTTTGCAGCATGCTCATTAGCGGCCAACTCCTTAAGAATTTCTCGTTTTAAATAATAGATAAATAAAATACGGTGCACCGATTGCAGCGGTGAATACTCCCGCAGGAATCTCCAAAGGAAGAAAAAGTGTGCGTCCGATCAGGTCGGCGACCATAACCAGGATCCCTCCGATAAAGGCGGACGCCGGCAGCAGTGCCCCGTAAGAAGATCCTACGAGCCTTCTTGCCATATGAGGAGCCATCAAGCCCACAAAGCCGATACCCCCTGCAAAAGATACCGCTCCCCCTACTAAAACAGTGGCCATAAGCAGTAAAAAGAATCGTTGTCTTTGAACACGTCCACCGACTCCTGTGGCCAACTCTTCTCCAAGTTCCTGTATATTCAATTGCCGTGTAATAAAAAAGCTCATTAGAATGAACACAATACTCCATGGCAAGAGGATTCCTACATCCTGCCAATCAGAACCGTTCACAGTACCAGTGATCCAAATATTTGCCTGGCTAGCCCTGTAAATGGGACCCATGATCATCAAGAGGGTAGTCAACGCCTGTGTCAGGGCTGATATCCCGATACCGATCAGGA
>NZ_JABMCR010000364.1 GCF_013179555.1 Bacillus haikouensis | reverse complement strand
AAAGTCACTTCTGAAGTCCTGCTGACAGGTGAAACGACAGTCGCAGCGATTTCCTTTTTAACGTTCGTTGCAATCGAGGGCGGAAAACCAGTAGTGATCCCGGAGGTCGTTCCGGAAACAGAAGAAGAAAAATGGCTGAACGAAACGGCGAAGAGCCGTGCAGAACACCGGAAGGCCCGTAAAAAGCACAGCCAGGAATTGGCGGAGTTTTTCAGGAATGCCTATTAGGCAGTAAGAGAGATGCTTGTGATGAGCATCTCTTTTTTTTGTTGCAGATTTACTTCTTTTTGACTTATTCATTTCGATTAGGCCGAACGACCATTCAAGCGCCAGTTCATTCAAGCCTTAAAAGATTTTGGGGATATTTCAATGTAATTCTTTTCAATTCTTCAACAATATTCAAAATACTCCTACTTTTCATGCCAAGCTAACAATTTTCTGCCCCCCTCCGATATTACAAAGGTCGGACAAGTCCTACGTCCTTATTTTCACCATTATGTGGAGGGTTTATATTGAAAAAGTTCATATTGATAGTGCTGGTGATGATGCTTGCAGCAGCCGGCTGCTCATCCTCATCATCTGAGCAAAATAGTAATGAAAACAAACAAACGATCGGGATCCTTCTTTCTGACACCGGTCTCGGGGATGGATCGTTTAATGATTCAGCATTCCGCGGTCTTGAACGTGCAAGGGAAGAACTGGGGATCCTGTTTGACTACAGGGAAGCACCAGACGGGAATTTTGAAGAGGCTCTTCAGGATCTCGTCAATCAGGATCATGACCTTGTGATCGGGCTTGGCTTCTCCATTCAGGAGGCGCTCGAGAATGTGGCTAAGCAGCATCCTGATCAGAAATTCCTTCTGATCGACGGCCACTCGGAGCTTGATAACATCACATCGATCACGTTCAAGGAACATGAAGGCAGCTTTCTTGTCGGCATGGTGGCGGCTATGAAGTCCAAGACGAATACCCTCGGTTTCATCGGCGGTGCGGATGCCCCTGTCATTCATCGTTTTGAAAAGGGTTTTGAACAAGGAGCGAAGTATGTGAATCCTTCGATTAAGATCCTGAAAGACAATGCGGATAATTTTGGCGATGCGGCCCTTGGGAGCAGTATTGCAAACAAACAAATCAAAGCTGGTGCAGACTTCATTTACCCGGCAGCCGGATTTACCGGCGTCGGAGCAATACAGGCTGCACAGAAGGCTGGCATTTATTCTGGCGGTGTCGATTCCGATCAATACTTCATTGCTGAAAAATCGGTGGTGACCTCGATGTTGAAAAAGATTGACATCGCTGTTTTTAACCTCACTAAAGAATTGGTGTCCGAAGGCAAGATTTCAGCCTCTTCATTTGAACTCGGCTTAATGGAAGATGGAGTCGGCCTGGCTCCTGTCCGCCTCACCGAATTGACAGATGAAGAAAAGAAAAAGATTAAAGAAGCAACAGATAAGATCATCTCGGGAGAAGTCACGATTAAGATTCAATAATCCCGTCTAAGGAGTTAATGATACATGGCACTGAAAAAGCGATTAATGATCATGGGATTCGTTCCCCTGATTCTATCAACTATCATAATAGGATACATCGTTTCTCAATTGATCTCTCTTCAAAGCTCAGCGAATGAAGATGTCCAGATCCTCTTAGAAACCGAACAGCTGCGTGGCGACCTCATCGTCTCACAGCAGGCACTCGCCAATTATTCCGCCAATTCCACTGAAGAGAATAAACAAATGGTTGAAACGATATTGACGGATACTGCTTCACAAATTGATGAACTTGAGAAAATCATCTTTATAGAAGATCAGGAAAAAACACTTGCTGTCATAAAGTCGAAGTTCTCAGAACTGCTGTCAGCTTCGGAGGAAGCGTTGAATGCGAACAACCAGGCTGAAATCAAGCGTCAGTCGCTGCGGATTTCAGGCGTCCTGAATGATATGTATCTATTAAACAAGCAAACAAATGACTGGTATCAAAACTTATTAAAAGAAAACGAACAGGAAATCACCTTCATTGTGTGGGCGACTGTCATCGGTTTCCTGACGGCCATCATTCTATCCGTAGCTGCTTCTATCATTCTTTCAAACCGGATTGTCAAACCGCTGAATGCGATGGTCGATAATGCAGAAAGAATTGCCGGCGGGGACCTCACGATAACGTTTGAAGAAAGCAGCAAAAAGGATGATAAATTTGAAGTGACTAAACTTCAATCGGCGTTTCAGCACATGGTCGAAAACCTGCGCAATACGGTTCAATCCGTAAATGACATCGGAGTGAATGTCGAACAATTCACCAGGGATGTCCAAGTCCAGATGGCCAACCTGTCTGAAAGCAGCAGCCAGGTTGCTGTTTCTACTGAAGAATTAGCCAAAGGCAGCCAGGCAATTTCGGAGGATGTGCAATCCACCGCTTCATTGATGGCAGTGATGGGTGAGGAATTTGCCCGCAATGTCAGCGGCAGCCAGGAATCCTCCGCTAAAAGCAAGGTTGCACTTGAATCCGTCGAGCACGGTAGAACATCGCTTATCAAGCAAAAAGAATTCGCAGAGTCCATCGCCGATTCTTCCGCTTCGATTGAACGATCCGTCCAATCCTTTGCTCAGTATACAGGTGAAATTGAGCAGGCAGCGCTGGCAGTGAAAGATATAGCCGAACAGACGAATCTACTTGCCCTTAATGCCGCGATCGAAGCGGCACGTGCAGGTGATGCCGGTAAAGGGTTTGCAGTGGTGGCTCAAGAGGTCCGCAAGCTTGCCGAAGATTCCTCCATTGCTACGGAAAGAATCGGAAACATGGTAGGAAGTATCAAACACGGGATTCATTCGATTATGGAAGCCTCACAGAAAGGCAGCACATTGTCCAGCCGCCAGGTCGAGTCTATGTCTGTCACTGAAAGTGCCTTTGAAGAAATATCAGGAAATGTGTCTGTTATTTATGAGAAATTATCGGAACTTGAAAAAGGGATGACAGCTTCAAACGAACGTACGAACAATGTCATCGCCGCAGTTGAAAACATCTCTGCTATCACTGAAGAAACAGCTGCCGGAACCGAAGAAATCTATTCTTCAACCGAAGAACAGCTCCGCTACTTCGATCAGATGACAGAACAGGTTTCAGAACTGAATGCCATGACTGTTAAAATGAAAAAAGAACTGGAAAGATTCACTCTCTAATCGTAAGGAGGCTGGGACAAAACAAATAAACCACGACATAAAGACGAGCAATTTCAGTGTATGTTCTTATTACCGCTAATGATTTCCGTGCAAGACTTCGCTTTCCGCAGGAGTCTTCCCCTTGCACTCCAATCAACCGCTGGAAAGTGCTAAAATATAAATGTACACTGAACAAAATAATAACCCGAACTAATTTGCCTATTAGAAGGCAAATTAGTTCGGGTTTTACTTAGACTAAAACACTTTTGTCCC
>NZ_JABMCR010000363.1 GCF_013179555.1 Bacillus haikouensis | reverse complement strand
GAAAAGAAGGCAAAGTATTCGGCCTCGACTTCAGTCAAAATATGCTGTCGATTGGAAAAGAAAAAGTAAAAAAATCGCACTTATCCAATATTGAGCTTATTCACGGGAATGCAATGGAATTGCCTTTTGAAGACAATACATTCGACTATGTCACCATCGGATTCGGGTTAAGGAATGTTCCTGACTACTTACATGTTCTAAAAGAAATGAACCGTGTGTTGAAAACTGGCGGGATGGCTGTTTGCCTTGAAACATCACAGCCGACCATGTTCGGATTCAAACAGCTTTATTATATGTACTTCAGATTCATTATGCCTGTGTTCGGGAGGATTTTTGCCAAAAGCTTTACGGAATATTCATGGCTGCAGGAATCCGCTCGCGATTTCCCGGGGATGAAGGAATTGGCAGATATGTATGGACAAGCTGACTTTAAAGACATATCCTTTAAACCATATAGCGGTGGAGTGGCGGCTATGCATGTTGGATACAAGAAATAGAAAATCGTAAATCAGTAAACTGGGTGGATTAACTATGAAGCTAAACAGGATATATTCCTTTCTAAAAACAGACATAGACCAAATTGAAATGGAACTTGAATCAGCCATCGAATCAGATTCCCGGCTTTTGAATCAAGCCTCCCTGCATCTTTTACAAGCTGGTGGAAAACGGATCCGGCCCATTTTTGTCTTACTTTCAGCAAAATTCGGGGATTACAATATTAACTCCGTGAAAAATGTGGCTGTCGCCTTGGAACTGATCCATATGGCGTCCCTGGTCCACGATGATGTAATTGATGATGCGGAATTGAGAAGAGGGAAACCTACGATAAAAGCGCAGTGGGATAATAGGATTGCCATGTATACGGGCGATTATATTTTTGCAAGAGGATTGGAATACATGACACATATAAAGAATCCTGAAGCGCACCAGATCCTATCTCATACAATCGTGGAGCTCTGTAAAGGCGAAATAGCCCAGATCAAGGATAAATACCGGTATGAGCAGAATCTAAGGGATTATTTATTGAGGATCAAACGAAAGACTGCCTTATTGATAGCCGTCAGCTGTCAACTTGGAGCCATTTCTTCAGGAGCCCCTGAAGAAGTCCATAGAAGATTATTCCGCTTCGGGTATAATGTAGGGATGAGCTTTCAAATCACTGACGACATATTGGATCTGACAGCGAGCGAAGAAGAATTAGGCAAGCCCGCCGGCAGTGATTTATGGCAGGGGAATATCACACTGCCGATATTGTATGCAATGGAGGATTCCGTTCTCAGAACTGATATAGAGAAGATTTCGGAAGAGACGTCTCCTGAAGAAATGAAAATGGTGATTTCATCGATTCTTACTTCGGATGCAATCGAACGCTCTCACCAGGTAAGCAGAATGTATCTGGACAGAGCATTAAGAGATTTGGAATCTTTACCGCATAACCGAGTAAAGAAGACCCTTAAGAATATCGCAAACTTTATAGGAAAAAGAAAATATTAAGAAAATTTAAAATGGAAACGTTGCCAAAAACCCTAAACTCTGTTACTATTTTCGTGGGACGTCCTCGGACAGACTATACATACATAATTAGGAGTGGGGAAGATGGAAAAAACGTTTTTAATGGTAAAGCCAGACGGTGTACAAAGAGGGTTAATCGGTGATATCGTATCACGCTTCGAGAAAAAAGGCTTCCAATTAGCCGGTGCTAAACTAATGAGTATTTCTGATGAACTTGCTTCAGAGCACTATGGTGAGCATAAAGAAAGACCTTTCTTTGGAGAACTTGTTGACTTTATTACTTCTGGTCCTGTTTTTGCTATGGTGTGGCAAGGTGAAAATGTCATTTCTACAGCACGTGGAATGATGGGTGCAACAAACCCCAAGGATGCTGCTACTGGGACGATCCGCGGTGACTTTGGCCTGACAGTAGGAAAGAACATTATTCACGGTTCTGATTCTCCTGAGAGCGCTGTAAGGGAAATCGGCTTATTCTTCAAAGAAGAAGAGCTTGTTGAATATTCAAAGCTAATGAACGAGTGGATCTATTAATCCGCATTGCTTATAAAAGATAAAAAACAAGCCTGCCATGGGCTTGTTTTTTCTTTATAAAAGGATCAATTAGAATACAGTCTCAAGTATAAACATTTTCTATCTCTGTTCGATATATCATATATACATAAATAATTCAGAATAGCTGCAGAGAGAGTGAATGTACATGGTAAATGATTATAATGAATTTATTCAAGGTATAAAAAGAAGGACCGGAATTGATTTATCTTTATATAAGGAAGCTCAGATGAAAAGAAGACTGACGGCCCTGTATGAAAAAAAGGGGTACAACAGCTTTCATGATTACTATATGACCATTAGTACGAATGAAGGGCAATTGGCTGAATTCCTGGACCGGATGACAATCAATGTATCTGAATTCTACCGGAATTATAAACGGTGGGAAGTTCTCGAGACAAGAATTCTGCCGAGGCTTTTGAAGGAAAAAGGGACATTGAAGGTTTGGAGTGCAGCTTGTTCAACAGGGGAGGAACCATATACCTTGGCCATGATGCTTTCAAACTATCTTCCATCTTCCAGGATTGATATCCTTGCAACGGATTTAGACAGGAATGCATTGCAAAGAGCGGAGCATGCCATTTACCCGGAACGCTCACTTGCTGAAGTACCAGCTGAAATCAAACGCAAGTATTTCACTTCCGAAGGCCAACTATATAAAGTGAATGAGGAAATTAAGAGTGTTGTGACATTTAAACACCAAAATCTGCTTGCAGATTCATTTGAAAAGAATTTTGATTTGATTGTTTGCCGAAATGTTCTAATCTACTTTACAGAAGAAGCAAAAGATAATTTATATAAAAAATTCAATGATTCCCTTAAAGCTGGCGGGGTATTTTTTGTAGGGAGCACAGAACAGATTTTCAATCCTGGTCAATATGGTTTCCAATCCGAGGATACATTTTTTTATAAGAAAGTATAAGGAAACTGAACGATGGAAATAGATGCTCGCAGCATTTGAACGGCGATGCTTCTGCACCATCGTTTTTTTTATTTATGAACACTTTTTCGCTGAATGATGATATATATTTGTGCAACATTTGGTTTAACAAAAGGTATCGGGACTATCAGTAACATCTTCAAAATTTTTTGAAGATAGTACTAGGAATGAATAGAATACTTATGTTATATTGGTACATAATTCTTTAACGAGTTGAAGGGGGAAAGTGTTATGAGATATTTAACATCAGGAGAGTCTCATGGTCCGCAATTGACAACGATCATCGAAGGTTTGCCGGCAGGTATGCCGATAGAATCAGAAGACATCAACGAGGACTTGGCAAGAAGGCAGAAAGGCTATGGACGCGGACGGAGAATGCAGATAGAGAAAGACCGCGTTTCAATCGTCGGAGGGGTGAGGCACGGAT
>NZ_JABMCR010000362.1 GCF_013179555.1 Bacillus haikouensis | reverse complement strand
AGGAAAGAAAGAACAGGATGCCGAATAATAGAAATAACCCGATACCCCCAATCAAATAAAGAGGGAGCAGCAATAAACTTTTAGTAGCAAAAACATCAACAAGATCTCCTGCATATTTCCTTAGTCCATAAAAACGTTTTCCATCCTGGGTCCGGTTTATATTCGTCTTTAACCCAATGAGAATGACTACACATATCAAAGGAAATATCCAAAAAGCATGATTCCAACTCAAGAATATAGTTAACCCGGCGCCAATGATCGGTGCAGCAACCTTCCCTATGCCATTGAATACTTCCAGAGAACCCAATACTTTGGTACGTTCTTCACCCTTGAACAAATCACCTGCCAAAGCCATTGCAAGGGGTGTCGTGCCGGCGGCACCCACCCCCTGCAGACCCCTTCCCCCCATAAAGAGGAAGACCGGGTTTTCAAACCAGGCACTAACAACACATAACACACTTCCCGCCAGAATGATCCACAGAGAATACTGAATCAGCCGATTGCGTCCGAACCTGTCCGATAAGAATCCTATAAATGGGATACAGGCAGCTGCAGGCACAGTAAATGAACTTAAAATCCAACCGGACCACTCCTCATCAATCTGCAGTCCTTCTTCTATACTCGGCAAAATGGGAATCAGCATGGAATTACCCAAAACCATCAGAATCGGGAGCATGCCGAGCACTCCCACAATTTTTTTATTTTGCATTGATCTTGACTCCTTTTTCAATTCACTCAATAATCAGGAGGAATCATTTATGAAACGGATGTTCATTTTCTTTGGTATTATCATTCTTCTTTACAGCGTCTATTATGATTTGGATAAGGGCACTTTAAATCTGACAGGAAGAAACAGCGTGAACGTGACTGCACAGCCGCAGGATGATGATAAAGAAATCGTTGATAGTGTCCCTTTACCTGTTTCTTCAGATTCATCACTTTCTTATATTGAAAAGAAAATCGAACCTGGTGATACGGTTTTAAGCCTCGTCGAAGACTCGGTACAGGGAAAGCTTCCCGTTTCCATCGAGCAGGTTGTCTCAGACTTTGAAGAACTGAACAATGTGGCACCAGGGAAGATTCAAATCGGCAGAACCTATAAAATCCCGCATTATGCTGACTGACTTTCTTTCAACTGCATACCTAATTCTTGTCAATTCATACAAAACACTGTTACAATTGCATCGTATTACTTATAATGTATAGTTGAAGAACCTTTTTAAAGGAGCGAATTACACTTGAGTGAAATCATACATCGTTCAAAAACACGTCCGGTAAAAGTCGGGGATTTAACGATTGGCGGTAACAATGAATTAATTATACAAAGCATGACCACAACCAAGACTCATGACGTCGAAGCGACAGTCAAGGAGATTCACCGCCTTGAAGAAGCAGGGTGTCAGGTTGTTCGGGTTGCCTGTCCAGATGAGCGGGCAGCGAACGCAATCGCTGATATTAAAAAACAAATCAATATCCCGCTGGTTGTCGATATCCACTTCGATTACAAGCTGGCACTGAAAGCAATCGAAGGAGGAGCGGATAAAATCAGGATTAATCCTGGAAATATCGGCCGCCGTGAAAAAGTGGAAGCTGTTGTAAAGGCAGCGAAGGAAAAAGGCATTCCGATCCGGATCGGGGTGAATGCCGGAAGCCTTGAGAGAAAAATCCTTGAAAAATACGGGTATCCGACAGCAGATGGCATGGTTGAGAGTGCCCTGCATCATATCAAGATCCTGGAAGATCTCGATTTCCACGATATCATCGTTTCGATGAAAGCTTCGGATGTCAATTTGGCTATCGAAGCGTATACCAAAGCAGCGCAGGCATTTGACTATCCTCTTCACCTTGGCATCACAGAATCAGGTACCTTATTCGCAGGCACAGTAAAAAGTGCTGCAGGACTGGGTGCCATTATGAGCCTTGGTATCGGGAATACTCTAAGGATTTCTTTAAGTGCCGATCCTGTAGAAGAAGTAAAGGTTGCACGGGAGTTATTGAAATCATTCGGCCTGGCATCCAATGCAGCCACATTGATTTCCTGCCCGACATGCGGTCGCATTGAAATTGACTTGATTTCAATCGCAAATGAAGTGGAAGAATATATCCAAACCATTAAAGCACCGATCAAGGTAGCAGTACTCGGATGTGCAGTAAACGGTCCCGGTGAAGCACGTGAAGCAGATATCGGCATTGCAGGTGCACGTGGAGAAGGCCTGCTGTTCCGCAAAGGCAAGACCGTCCGTAAAGTTCCTGAAGAAACAATGGTCGAGGAACTCAAAAAAGAAATCGATAAGATTGCACAGGAATACTACGATAAGCAGGAAGCAGAAAAGAAAGAAACACAGGTTTAAAGCAAAGAGGACTGATTGCTCAGTCCTCTTTTTACTTTTTTAAAACGCTCCCCATTTTAAAAAAGTGATGACATTATTAAAAGAAGGGCAATACGAATAATCCAATGATTATCGATACTGCTCCAATTCCTATAGCCCATGCACCAAGCGTTTCTGCTCCGCGCCTTCTGGCAACGAATCCGAGGACGATCCCGGCGGCTCCCATGATGACCGGAAGAATGAACAAGGAAAGAATCGACAGTGCAAGTGCAGAATACCCCAGCACACGACCTGAAGTCGTCGTTTCCTCTTTTGTATCATCTTCAAAATCGCGGCTTATATTAACTGGAGCTGCGATTTCAGCAGCTGTTTCTTCATTGAAGTCTTTTTCTCTATCCATAATATCCGGATTGTCGTAATATACGTCGATCTCTTCTCGATCTCGATGTCGTTCATCAGCCATACAGCAATCCCTCACTTTCGATGTTTGGGAGCCTTCTTAGTGTTTGTAAAGGGATTGATTTTACTATGCTAATCTTTGTCATTTCTGTTAGCATGTTCTTTGTGCTTACAATATTGCACGAAACAAAGCCTTATAGGATAAGCTGTAATATGGTACACTTGAATAAGTTTGTATAAGAGGAGCATGATAGCGCATGAAACGTTTTGGAATTGATATCGACGGTACGGTTACGTCCCCGGAATCTTTACTGCCGCATATTAATGATTATTTTAAATTGAATCTGACCTTAAACGATATTACTCAATATGAATTGACAGAAGTGCTTGATATTCCGCCTCAGACCTTCGGCACATGGTTCAAAGAGGCAGAACCGCATATATACAAGGACTCCCCGCTCGCTTCAGGGGCAAAAAAAATACTGGACGATTGGAAGGAGCATCATGAACTTTATTTTATCAGCGCCAGACCATCAGAGCTTCTTCAGTTGACGAAAGAATGGTTTGATACTCGGGATCTTATGTATCATCATATTGAATTGATTGGCTCACACAATAAAATATCCACCGCTAAGAAATATAAAGTGGATATTTTTTTTGAAGACAAGCATGATAATGCAGTGATGATAAATGAAGAATTAAATATCCCTGTCGTATTGTTCAATA
>NZ_JABMCR010000361.1 GCF_013179555.1 Bacillus haikouensis | reverse complement strand
CCATTCGCAGCCATAACACCATTGTTATACTGCTTATAGACGTCTTTCATTTCTATCATTATATAATCACCTAATTTGTAGTATGTAGTTCCCCTCTTGGCTGTTTCAACAATATGCGTGACTAAAATTCAGTCGTCTCTACCAAATTAGACATAAATTGGTGAAATTGCTCGAATTTCGCTCACGGAAATATTATAACATCACTTCTTACGATGTTAAGGAAAAAAATTATTACATTTTCATTTCAAAAACGCCATTTTTGAGAAATATTTACCTTTTTTATTGACAAAAATACCTAAAATTCGAGTTTCATCTAGTTATTTATAACTAGTAACAGGTACTAACAACAAGTGCAAAAGGTATAAAGGGATTCGCTTTAAAACCCATTACTTGAAGGAGTCAGCTGAGTTCTTCCTGTAAATTGACAGGCTTAATTTGTTTGTCATATAGATTTAAAGAAGCGTGTATGAAATGTGTGGATATTGGTGGGAACGATTATGGTGATGGAGATTGCTTTATGGATGAATTGGAAAATGAAGGCATAAAAAAAGGACCCTGTCTCCAGGATACCCCTTTTCAGTCTTATTTTTTATTCGCCAGCCATTCGGCAACTGCTTCTGCTTCTTCGCCTTTTACAAGATTTGCAGGCATTTGGCCTTTACCATTTTCGAGGATTTCAAGAATCTGATCTTTGTCTAAACGGGAGCCAACATCGTTAAGTGCCGGTCCCATGCCGCCTTCGAGGTTACCGCCGTGGCAGCTGGTACATTTGTTGTTGATGATTTTCTCGGCATCAACACTTCCCGAGCTTGTTTCAGTGCTGTCTCCGCCATCATTTCCACCGCAAGCTGCCAATACTAACGAAGTTCCTAAAAGAATGCCTAAAAGCTTTTTCTTCATGTTTTCTCCTCCTAGGAAAAAATTTAAGAGTAAGAAATCGATCGTGGTGAAATCTTTCTCCTATAGATAATTATACCAAGCTTATACCCGTTTGAAACCTTCGCCTAATACCTCTGAAGCATCCATTGTGACGACAAATGCAGAAGCATCAATGCTTTTAACCAGTTGTTTCAGTTTTGTGAATTCGGTTTGATCAACGACAACCATCAAGATCGGACGCTCATCATCTGTGAAACCGCCGTATGCAGATAGTTTTGTCACACCACGGTCAATCTTATTCAGAATTCCCTCACGTATTTCCTCCTGGCGGTTGGTGATAATAAGTGCCATCTTGGAACGGCTGACCCCGACCTGCACGAGGTCTATTGTTTTGCTTGTAACATACAGCCCAATGAGTGCATATAGTCCACGCTCAATATCAAAGACGATGGCTGCTGACAGCACAATCATCCCGTCGATCATCGCCACGCATGTCCCAAGAGACAGACCTGTGAATTTATTTACAATCTGTGCAGCAAGGTCTGTCCCGCCTGTGGAGGCTTTACCCCGGAACACAATCCCCAGTCCGATCCCTACTCCGATCCCTCCGAACAGGGCTCCGAGCAGCGGGTCTTCCGTCCATGGTTCCCAGTCTTCCGTCAAATACACGACCAACGGGAGAAAAATCGTCCCGATCGCCGTTTTCACTCCAAATTGAAGCCCAAGGAAAATCAGGCCTGCAATGAATAATGGTATGTTGAATGCCCACTGAACAAATGCAGGTTTCCAATCAAAAAGACCCTTTAATATAGTTGAAATCCCGCTGACTCCCCCTGAGGCCACCTCATTCGGAAGTAAAAACACATTGAATGCTAAGGCTACAAATGCTGAACCGATCACCACAAACAAATACTCCAAAAACTTCTCTTTCCGAGGATTAAATGACTGCTCTCGACGTCTTTGCTTCAAACTCATTTCCGTACGACTCCTTCTGCATATGTATTGATAGTATGAGTACAAGTTGTCCAAATCATCCATTGACTGCATACATGTGTATGAATGACAGTTAGTAGATGTGGAATGGAATAGGCTCATACTGATTTGATTTATCTTTATGTTGCTCTATGCAAGGCTTAATTTAGCGCTTCAGGCAGGCCCTGTTATAGCCTTTGAGAGTATAGCACGGGTGTTGAAAGGTGTAAATAACAGTTCAATGACGTGGTAAAGTGTTAGAGGAGTGGAGTGGTTTTTGTTTGTGTGGCGGTTTGATTTAGGTTGGGGGTAAGGGGTTTGGGTAATTGGAATGGGTGCCTGGTTCAACTGAGGTTATTTGAGCCGGAGTCATTTAGCCTGATCTTTGCGTGGCACCGCTCAATTGAATGGTGCCAGGAACAATCGAGCCGGTTTGTGCCTGGTATAAATCAGTGTGTTGGTGCCAGGAACAATTGAGCCGGTTTGTGCCTGGTACAAATCAGTGTGTTGGTGCCAGGAACAATCAAGCCGGTTTGTGCCTGGTACAAATCAGTGTGTTGGTGCCAGGAACAATCGAGCCGGTTTGTGCCTGGCACAATTCAGCGTGTTGGTGCCAGGAACAATCGAGCCGGTTTGTGCCTGGCACAATTCAGTGTGTTGGTGCCAGGAACAATCGAGCCGGTTTGTGCCTGGCACAATTTGAGCGTGTTGGTGCCAGGAACAATTCAATCGTTTTGTGCCTGGCACCACTTTAATCCAACAAAAAAGCTGAACCTCCCGCATTGGAATGGTTCAGCTTTTTGAATTACTTGATTTTAGAACGAAGATACGCATTGATGAATGGATCGATATCGCCGTCCATTACGCCCTGTACGTTTCCTGATTCCGTGTTGGTTCTGTGATCTTTGACCATGGAGTAAGGATGGAAAACATAAGAACGGATCTGGCTTCCCCATCCGATTTCCTTTTGCTCACCGCGGATTTCAGCCATTTCCTGTTCCTGTTCTTCGATACGTTTCTGATAGAGCTTCGCTTTCAGCATTTTCATGGCAGATTCGCGGTTCTTGATTTGCGAACGCTCGGACTGGCATGTCACGACGACGTTAGTCGGTAAGTGCGTGATCCGGACAGCGGAGTCAGTCGTATTGATGTGCTGACCGCCGGCGCCGCTTGCACGATACGTATCGATTTTAAGGTCTTCTGTACGGATCTCGATTTCGATTTCTTCATTGAACTCAGGCATTACTTCACATGAAACGAATGACGTATGACGGCGGCCAGAAGAATCAAACGGTGAAATACGCACAAGACGGTGAACACCTTTTTCTGCTTTCAAATAGCCGTAAGCGTTGTGGCCTTTGATTGCAAGTGTGACACTCTTGATTCCTGCTTCATCCCCTGGAAGATAATCAAGCGTCTCGACTTTGAATCCCTTTTTCTCACCCCAGCGGGTATACATGCGAAGCAGCATGGAGCCCCAGTCCTGGGACTCGGTGCCGCCTGCACCCGGATGGAGTTCCAGAATTGCATTGTTTTTATCGTATTCTTCACTTAGCAAGAGTTGAAGTTCATAGTCATTCAAACGCTTGATAAGGTCGCCAAGCTCTTCTTCAAGGTCC
>NZ_JABMCR010000360.1 GCF_013179555.1 Bacillus haikouensis | reverse complement strand
TGATACCATTGAAAAGAAATATGTCGAAAAAATATTGGGCGAACTTGTAGAAGAAAATTATGAACTCCAGGTATTTCCGAAAAACTCCACCCCTCCGTTGATCAGCGACATTGTCGATTTCCATGTGGAAAATCATGAAATGCGCGGAGCCATTGCACTGACGGGTATACAGGAAATATCAAAGCGAATGGCTGACATGAATATCCCCTGCGAATGGGTCACACCGACCCAGCAGGATATGATCGTCTCCCTTGAAAGGGCACTCCTTGCAACTGAGACACGCAGGAACAAAGAATCTCAAATCGTGTTCGGTTTGATCAACGTCGACGATTTCAAAAAAGTGACCGAAAAGTATCATTCCGAACACGATGTACAATTATTGAAGCTAAACATCCAGCAAATGCTGCTTGATTACATCAAACAACTGGATGGCCATCTCATCAACCTGGGCGGTGAAGAATATTCCTTCATCACGACCCGGGGCATCTTTGAACGGGAAACACGGGGATACAAATTCATCCCGCTCCTTCAAGAAACCAACCACGCTATGGGCATCACCTTGAGCATCGGAGTCGGCTTTGGATCGACAGCAGCCGAAGCGGGCAGCCATGCACGACTGGCACTCAGACAGGCGAAGGACTCCGGCGGGGATGTATGTTACATCGTCCGGGAAAACAGAAGCGTGCTGGGACCGGTGGATATCACGACAAATCTGCACTATGAACGATACGACTTAGCCATCACCGATGCTGAACTATTGGACAGAGCCGAAAAGGCAGGAATGTCTGCGTCTTATATGACCAAGCTCATGGCCCGGGTTGAACGGTACGGAATCGTTGATTATACGGCCCAGGAACTGGCATCAACCCTTAATATCACGGTAAGGAGTGCCCACCGGATCTTGTTGAAATGGATGGATGCCGAACTTGTGGATATCGTCGGCGAAGAAAAGTTGACCCATAAAGGCAGGCCGCGCCGTATCTATCGCCTGAGCTTTACAATGGATGAAAAGGTAAATTAAGGTCGAATAGGATTCGGGCGGCCGCCCGGATTCTATTTTCTTTTCAGTATATCTTTCAACCCGACAGTCAGTCCGGATGCCCTGCTTTCATTTGCCGCTTCGATAAAACGGATGACCTCAAGCGTTTCACTCATCCCGACTTTCGATTTTCCGTCGTTAAAAAAGTCGATGACTTGTTCCAGGAGACTCACATAAAAGGGCTTGGAATGAGCGCCGACATCAACATATTCCGTCCCTTTTTCAAAATGGACAAGAGCTCCGAATTGTTGATTACCGGACCGGTTTCCCCTGACTGTTCCAAATCTGCCATCTCTCCACCGGCCAACTAAGCAGTCGTGGGTCCCGTTCGATTCAGCGGTGACCGCTTCCGCCCCTTCACCCAGTATGGCAAAGAGCATTTCGACTGCATGAATCCCGTACCAGAAATATCCTTGCCCGCCCTGGAGCTCCATCGGTCCAAAGCAATCAGCCCCGATGACTTCACCTTTATCAGACCTGGTTAACACCTGTCTTAGACCTTCTGCAAAACGCAGGGCAGACGCACTCATGACCGGGGTCCCGTGCATCTTCGATATTCCATTCATTTCATCAGCATCTGCAGAGCTCAGACTAAAGGGTTTATCAATGAATACCGGCTTTTTATAACCCGCCAATCTTCTGAATTGTTCCAGGTGTGTGCCGCCGTCAACGGATTCCAGCAGGATGGCATCTGTCTGGTCTGCTGCTTCCTCCAGCGTATCCACGATTTCCACCCCATACCGGCGGACCTCGTCTGTGATTTTCCCTATCCTTGATAAACTGAGTTCAAAGTCAGGCGATCCCCCCGGAAAAGCCTTTACAACGTTTCCTCCCCTGACAAGATGAATCCCGCCTGCATCGTTCAATAATCGGGTAAAAGCCGCAGCATGGGATGTATCTAAACCAACCATGCCAATCCTGAGATTCATCAATAGTCAGCCGCCCTTCCAGTAAATTTTTGCACTATTTAAGTCCCGACATTTGGATCCCTTCCGTAAAATAACGCTGGAAGAACAAGAAAATCAGGAATGTCGGAATGAAGGATAACGTCGAACCGGCCATTTCAATTCCGAAGTTCCCTTCTTTTCCAAGAATCGAAGCCAAACCTACCGTCACCGGGAACATTTCTTCCCTCGTCATATAAATCAACGGCTGGAAAAGATCATTCCAGTTGGAGATGAAAGAAAACGTACCGACTGTTGCAACAACAGGAATCGATAACGGCAGTATTACCTTAAAAAACACCTTTATATCGTTTGCCCCGTCAATGCGGGCAGCTTCTTCCAAGTCATTCGGAATACTTTGCAAGAACTGGCGAACCAGGAACACACCCATGATTCCCCACAGCTCCGGAATAATCAAAGCCCAATAGGTGTTTATCCAGCCGAAGTCAGCAAACATAATGTATTTGGGAATGATGAGCAATTGCTGAGGAATCATAATGACGGCCATGAACACCCAGAAAATAATCTCGCGTCCCGGGAATTGCTTCTTCGCAAAAATATATCCGAGAATCGCACAAAACAACATCTGGCTGAAGACCGGTACAATCGTGATGACAACCGAGTTAAAGATCCATCGGACGAACATCCCATTTCCAAACAGGTATGTGTAGTTACTCAGAGTGGGATCTTCCGGTATCCAGAACAGCGGATCCAATAACGCATATTGCATATCTTTAAAAGACCCTAATGCCATGATGATGAATGGCAGAAGGAAACATATAGCCAATATCGTTAAAGCGACATATTTAATGATCTTTCCCATTTTTCACCCTCCTTTTCATGGTGATTAATAATATTTCGTATCCTGCCCCATGTACTTTCGCTGAATGAGCGAGATGATCAGGATAATAAAGAACAATACGTAGGAAAGGACTGCAGCATAGCTTAAGTTAAGACCCCCGAAACCTTGCTGGTACAAGTAAAACACGATGGTCGTTGTCGCATAATTTGGTCCGCCGCCCGTCAGGAGGAACGTGGAATCGAAGATCTGGAACGAACCGATGGTCGTAATGATCGCGACGTAAAAATGAATCGGTTTCAATAGAGGAAAAGTGATCGACCAAAAGATCCGGAAAGGAGTGGCCCCGTCGATTTTCGCTGATTCGTAAAGCTGCCTGTCGATCGACTGCAGACCTGCGAAGTAATAAATCATCGTACTCCCGGCCACTTTAAAAATACTTAATCCGGCGAGAACGATCAGTGCCTGGCTTGAGTCAGACAAAAACAGCTGCGTATCGATACCGAATTGACTTAACAGGTAGTTCACCATCCCTGATTCGGTCCCTCTAAACAACCATCCCCAAATACCGGCAATGATGACAAACGATGTCACTACGGGCAGAAAGAAAATCCCTTTAAAAAAGCTTTTCATCCATACACCCGAATTGATGATCAAGGCGAGAATCAACCCGAGGGCCATGGTCGGGACAATATAATACAATGAGAAAAGAACCGTATTCCATATGGCTTTCCATGCTAATT
>NZ_JABMCR010000036.1 GCF_013179555.1 Bacillus haikouensis | reverse complement strand
GATGTATGTGAAGTAATCAGTAACTATAATGACAGGCTGCACAGAAAGATCATACAATTGACAGAAAAAGAAATGCGTCAAGAAGGTTTTGGCCGTGCTCCAATCAATTATTGTTTTATCGTGATGGGGAGTCAGGGCCGCAGTGAACAAGGGTTCCATACTGACCAGGATAACGGCATCATTCTGGATGATTACAGTCACTTATCAGATATGGATAAGGTGGATACCTACTTTCAAGCATTCACTGAAAAGTTAAATCGAAAGCTTGAGGCATGTGGATTTCCTGAGTGCACGGGAGGAATCATGGCAAAAGAACAAAAATGGAAGCGTTCGTACACAGATTGGAAGAAAGCCATCGATGAATGGCTGCATGAAATGGATGCACAGGAAATTCAAAATACAACGATGTTTTATGATTTCCGCCCTATCTACGGGGACTATTCAATAGCAGAAGAAATAAGGAGTTACCTGGCTGAAAAATCAAAGCGTTCCCTGAGCATGCAGCAATTATTGCGAAAAGATGCATTGCGGTTCAAGCTACCTGTCGGACCACTGGGAAGAGTGAACTTAAAGCCTAAAAATCATTTGTTTAATATTAAAAAGTCCGGTCTCTTGCAAATCGTAAATATGATCAGAATTCATTGCGTAAAGTATGGAGTGAAAGAAGTAAACACGATTAAAAGAGTGAATGCTTTAAAGAATATGCAGGCTTTTCACCCACGTGATGCTGAAAACGTGAAGATGGCCATGCATATATTCTTAACACTCCGCACCAAGCAAAACCTTAAAGAACTTATAGAAGGAAAACAGCTGAGCAATGAGATAGATGTTCGCGATTTGACTAAAGAGGACAGGCAAAGGTTGAAGGAAGCTGTACAAATAGCCAACCGGTTACAGCAGGTGATGGAAATCAGCTTCAACAGAAACCGGGTGGTCTAATGAATGATATAGGAATAAACGTGGGATTCCGAATCCTTAAATACTATTTATGGCATCAATTTTTCTTTAGGGTTCAGGTGAATCAGGAAAAGGCGAGACCATCTTATATTAAAATCGGACAAGCCTTAAAAGAATTTGAAGCTGAAAAGCCGAACCTTCAAAAAATGCATTTATATCATTGCACATTCACTATTTTCGATTTGGAAACTACCGGATTCTTCCCTGAAATAGGAGATGAAATCATTTCAATCGGCGCAGTTAAAGTAACTAAGGGAAAAATACAGGAAAAAGAAACTTTTTACCGGGTCATCAATCCCCTACAGACAGTGTCGAGAGATACAAAGAAGTTTACCGGCCTCAGACGTAAAGATCTTCTTAATGGAGTTACACTTCCTGTCGGACTAAAGCATTTTCTTGAATTCAGCAAAGGAACAATCCTGGTTGCACATCCGGCAAGTTTTGATATTAACTTCCTCCAAAAGAGATTAATTAGATGGGAACTCCCTTCTTTCAAACCTGAGTATGTAGACTCCTTTGCCCTGGCTAACGCACTGCTTGGAAGAAAAGATTGTTACTTGGATGCATTGGTGAATAGGTTTGATATACCCAAGCGGACACGTCATCATGCTTTAAATGATGCGATAATGACGGCGGAGATTTTCGAAGAACTGCTTAAAATCTGTTACCGGCAAGAGGTGCATACCATTAAGGGACTGCATGAATTGATCCATGATCAAAAAGAATAAGCATTAGAAAAAAAGAGGCTGGGACAAAACTAATAAACCACGATATAAAGACGAACAATTTCAGCGTATATTCTTAATACCGCTAATGATTTCCGTGCAAGACTTCGCTTTCCGCGGGTAGCCCGTGAGCCTCCTCGTCGCGTTCGCTCCTGTGGGGTCTCACTTGTCTAGCTGCAGGGCTTAGAGACACATGACATAAGCCAAACCGGCCAAGAAGGCAAAGTGCGCCTTCCAGGACGATTCGTCTTATGCACCCCGCCTCTGAGCAAAGCCCTTCCGCTTTTCTAATAAGCTGCTCTCCCCGCAGGAGTCTTCGTCTTGCACTCCAATCAACCGCTGGAAAGTGCTAAAACTTAAGTGTACATTGAATAAAATAAAAACCCGAACTAATTTGCCTGTTAAAAGGCAGTTTCGTTCGGGTTTTTCTTAGGCTAAAACACTTTTGTCCCAGCCCCTTCTTTTTTCTGTTTTTATCCTAGCGGATTTGACCTGTACCGTGCATCATATATTTCACTGTTGTCAATGCCGGAAGACCCATAGGTCCCCGTGCATGTAGTTTCTGAGTTGAAATTCCAATTTCAGCACCGAACCCTAATGCTCCTCCATCAGTAAAGCGCGTAGATGCATTATGATAAAGAGCTGCTGCATCTACCAGCACCATGAACTTCTTAGCCGTTTCATTGTTTTCAGTAATAATTGCTTCTGAATGCTTTGTTCCATATTGTTCAATGTGGTCGACTGCATCCTCAATTGATTCTACTACCTTAATTGCAATGTCAAGACTGAGATACTCATTCGCCCAATCCTCTTCGCCTGCGGGCTTGGCACTTGAAATGGATTGCACCACTTTTTCATCACCATGGATGGAAACGTCATATTCAGCCAGCTTTGCTGTTAAGACATCTTTGTGTTTGTTAAACCATTCATCATGGATGATGACTGTCTCCGCAGCATTACACACAGCTGGACGGTCGGTTTTTGCATTCACCAGGATATTCAATGCTTTTTCAACATTTGCATCCTTATCGATATAGATATGGCAATTTCCTACACCTGTCTCAAGAACGGGTACAGTTGCATTGTTTACAACGGCATTGATGAGCGCTCCGCCGCCGCGTGGAATCAACACATCGATATGTTCCTTCATGGTAAACAATTCATTTGTTGCTTCACGATCTGTAGTATTGATGAATTGCACCGCTTCTTTAGGGATATCCGTTTTTTCCAATGCTTCATGCATCACATCCACAATTGCTTTATTGGATGCAATGGCGTTTGAACCGCCTTTAAGAACAATGGCATTACCTGATTTCAATGCTAATCCGGTAGCATCGACTGTTACATTAGGACGTGCTTCATAAATCATGCCGATTACACCTAATGGAACGGTAACTTTCTGTACTTGAAGTTGATTTTCAAGTGTCCAATCAGAAACAATTTCCCCAGTTGGATCTTCTAAGTCAGCAACTTGTCTAAGCCCGCTTGCAAAGTCTTCCACACGCTCTTTTGTCAATGAAAGTCGATCCATGAAAGCTTCTTCATATCCTTTAACTCTGCCTTTTTCAAGGTCCTTTTCATTTTCATGCAGAATTTTTTCATAGTTGGCGTCCAAGTGGTCAGCAAGTGCGTGCAACGCTTTATTTTTTTGTTCTGTAGTTAATAGACTTAATGTTTTAGAAGCTTTTTTTGCCTTTATCGCTTGTTTTTGTACATCGGTCTTTTCAATAGTTAAAGTCATCAAATGCCTCCTGTTTTAAATGTTGGAATATTTTATAAAATTATTTCTATTGTTGCCTTAAACGCCTACTGGAATCGGGAATTCGATATGGCATACCAGGTGATCGATTTCCACTGCAATTTGGTCGTCTTCGATTTCAGTCGGGCTTTTCAGTTGTCCTGAACGGTAATTCACCATTCCCAGGCCGATTTCTTCATTTTTATTATCAAGAATCCTTACTACCGCGCCTTTGTCAAAACGCCCTTTTACTGTATATATATCATTGATTGTAAGGCTTTCCTTCTGTTCCAGAATACGTTCTTTTGCATCTGTATCAATCATGATTTCACCTTCTGGACCAGAATTGAATGCGATCCATTGTTTCTTCGAGTCCAAGTTCACTGCATCTTTTCCTGATTCGAAATATGTTCCTTTAGCAGTATGCTGCACTGCATCGTAAATGATATCTGTGTTGCCGGATTTCCCAAGAAAGGCGGGGATGCCTGATGCCATGGTAATCTTAAATGCATCGATTTTAGAACGCATGCCTCCGGTACCTACTGAACTTCCAGGTTCTCCAGCCATATCTTCAATATCATCGTTAATTTCCGTTACACTTTCCAGTAATTCAGCTTCTGGATTCTTACGGGGATCAGAATCATATAATCCATCAATATCAGAAAGGATGATTAATTGGTCTGCATCGACCAATGCAGCTACTTTCGCTGAAAGAGTGTCATTATCCCCGAACTTCAAACGATCTACTGTTACCGTATCGTTTTCATTCACAATTGGGATGATGCCTCTCTCAAGAAGCACATTGATCGTATTACGAGCATTATTGTAACGGTCTTCATCTGAAAAATCACTACGAGTAATCAGAATCTGGGAAGCTACGTAACCATGCGATATAAATAGATCAGAATAAGCTTCAATCAATAACCCTTGCCCGATTGCAGCTGCCGCTTGCTTCTCCGGTAAAGAGTCTGGACGTGTTAAACAGCCCAGTTTACGGTATCCGGCTGCAACGGCACCTGAGGAGACAAGTAATACTTCATGACCGTCATCTTTCAGGCGAACAACTTCATCTACTAATCGTTCCAGCTTTCTCCGGCTCATTTCTCCGTGCAAGCTCGTTAAAGAACTGCTTCCAATCTTTATCACGATACGTTTCTTCTTATTATCTTGGGACATCCACTCACTCCTAGTAATAAGGTCCGTCCCTCGTCCCCTTACCCATGAGAGGGACGGACTTGTATTTCATGTCATTCATTTTTGGTAATTTATTTTTAGAGGTTATTTACACGTGTTTTATTAGTTAGTCACTAATTGTCGGGACTGTAATTCGGAGCTGATTTCTTTTGATCTTTTTTCTGCTCCTTTTACAGCTTCTGAGATAGCCTTCCCTCCGCCAAACTCTGCTAATGCATCAAGTCCGGCAGCTGTCGTGCCATTAGGGGATGTTACGTTTTCTCTTAGTTGTGTTGGTGTTTCTTCCCGCTCAAGCATCATTTTAGCTGCTCCGAAGATGGTTTGCGCACCTATTTTGCGTGCAAGCTTCGGATCTAATCCCGCTTCTGCACCGGTTTTTTCGATATGCTCCATCAGATAATAGAAGTATGCTGGGCCGCTGCCTGCAATTCCAGTGAAAATATCCATCTCACTTTCATCGATTACATATACTTCACCAATACTTGAGAGCAATTCCTTAGCATTCTCCATATCATTCTCAGATGTAAATCTCCCGGAACTGATAGCTGTAGCGGATTCTTTAAGCATACTTGATGTATTCGGCATCACGCGAATAACTGATTGACCTGCAGGTAATTGTTCTTCCATATGAGAAGTTGTTATTCCTGCAAGTACGGACATGATAACTGTATCTCGATTTATAAGATGGTTGATCGAATCTAACGCTTTATCTATATCCTTAGGCTTCATTGCAAGTATGAGTATATCGATTTCCTCAAAAGGAAGATCATCTTTGAGCAGAGTACGCACCCCATATTTTGCATTGATTTCTTGAAGTTTTCCTTTGTTACTTCGATTTGACACGATGATTTGATCATTTGGAATCTTGCCGCTTTGCACTGTTCCGGAAATCATCGCTTCCGCCATATTTCCTGCACCTAAGAAAGCAACTGTTTTATTTTTCAACAAACGTATCCACTCCGTTCCATTCATTTTAATAAAGGTTGTTTTCAGTAATTATTAGTTGAATAATTTCAATTATTTGGTTTTAATTATATAATTTGTCTTGTGCTTTGTTCACAACATTAATAATCGTAACATGATGGTAAATGATATCAAGGCGATATCCGGAAGTAGTAAGGAATAAGCCGAAAATGGCAGTGGAAGCGCTATCATTTCTTTTTGAGTTACCCAAATGCACTCTGAGAGCTTTAAATCACCGCTAATCACGTTTAATCAGGCTCAGGCATTTTAAAATACAGCTGTCTGTTATCTTGCAAGTTCGCTCCAGTTGATGGGGGAAAAAAAGCTCACCGGCATATATACGCCGATGAGCTTTCATTTACGTTCATTTTTTTATTCGGTGACTTCCCTTGAGCTCTTTCCGTTCAGAAATTCTTTCAAGGCTTGGACATTTTCATCATAATCCAATTCAATGACAGAGCCGACACCTTCGTAGCGACCAAAGTCGTATGACCCTTTAATAGGAATCGTGAGCTTGTCTATTTCATTACTGTTGCTCAATAGTACATCCTTCACGAGCGAGATTTGATCGAGCTTGGACATATTGGTTTGAATATATGGCTGGATGGAACCAGCCAGTTTAGGAAGCTTGGTGACACCGTCGATGGTGAGCACTTCTCCTTTTAAGGCCGAGATTACCTTTTGCTGTCTTTCTACCCTGCCGAAATCTCCCTCGGCATCTGCACGAAATCTGGCATAGCCCAGCAGTTCTTTACCATTTAATGTCTGTACCCCTGGTTCGAGTGAAACTCCTATATTTTCAGACATTGCTTTTTCAACATCCATTTCAATTCCTTCAGGAGCAAGGATATCAACAGATTGTTCGAATCCTTTAAAATCGACCATCATATAATGCTGGATATCGATATCAAAATTGTGCTTGATCGTCTTCCTCAATAATTCAGGACCGCCTAAATAGAATGCAGTGTTCAACTTATAGTTTTGGTAACCTGGAATTTCCACATAAATGTCCCTCATGAAAGAGACAAGCTTCGTTTCATTTGTCTTAGGGTCAACCTGGGCAAGCATCATCGTATCTGTCCGGGATTTTTCTTCTCCCCTGCTGTCTACGCCGAGCAGCAATACATTGATTTTCCCATTTTCGTCTTTAACCCCGTTAAATTTATATTCTTTCATATTCTGCTTACCATCAGCCATCTGGTAACCTTTGTAGAATTGAAAGGCTGAATAGCCAAGTAAACATAGTATAATTAATAATAGCACTGTAATAATTTTTCTTCCCCGTTTTTTCTTTCTCTTCTTGCGATCGAGTCTTGAATCCATTTTTCCACCTTCTTTGCAAAATAAAATGGCAGCAAGCTATTGAGAAATTCTACTCTACAATCCATCGTAACTCAACACTCAGGTTATGGAGAGAAAAGCATGAATTTCCAGCATGATAAGAATATATAGTTTATAGTAACATAATTATTTTGATATGGCTCCATATTTTAGGAACTGAAGCTCGCTCCAAACAACATTTAAATTTAACCATCGGATTGATTTTTCCCGAATAAAAAAGCTGAGTCTGCCTTAACCGTGACTCAGCTTTTTATCTCAATTATTTACTAATTTGGTTTGTTCATTCTGTTTCGATAGGATTCAATTGCATTTTTGGTTACTTGAAATACTCCTTTACCGATCAGCCTCCCCAGTGGCGTGATGCTTCCAGCGAATGGATAATCGGTTCCTTGATGGGTGGAAGCAATCAGAATGCTGTCTGTCGGTGTCCCCGTGGCAAGGGTTCCAGTTCTGCGATCATACACTTTTTGATCCTGCATGGCCCTTACTTTTGCTTCTGTTGAAGTGACAAGAGCCTCTATAAAGGCTTCATCTGATAACTTACCGTTTATTATCACCCAGGTGTTTATCGTTCCTGGTTTTATCTCTTGAGGAGACATTTCACTTTCTGTTACATCAACAGCATTTCCCACACCTGCGGTCACCACTACAAAAATTGAATGCTCGTTGAAACGATAGGTCCCATATTCGACATCCTCCATGTTTACGGCGGTCATCATGCCGACTGTAAAAGATGGATCAAACTCACTCTCTTTAAGGAACTTAATCATATCCGACTTGTAATCGGTGCAATTATAATGAGGGGAGACATGACGATTTACAACGTTTTTAAACCAGCCAAATCCTGAACCGATCACCCCTGATGACATGCACTTCATCGGAACTGGTGATTTATAAGTGATTGTTTCCGGAGCAATATTCAAATACTTTTCACCCGCTGCCAAATGGTTCTCTTCCGCTTTCACGTCTGGAAGGATGACGATCTGCGGTTTGGCTACATGGGGGTGTGCTTGTTTATGTACTTCTGTACCATAGACTTCTTTAATATGTTGTTCCTTCAACACCTCTTCAGGGTGATCCACCACTCTGGATCGTCCATTCTGAAGCAGAAGGAGGCGGTCACAATAAAGGCTTGCAAGATTTAAATCATGAAAAATGGAGACGACAGTCAGATTGCGCTCTTTTGTTTGTTTCTTTAACAATTCAAGCAAGCTCTTTTGAAAGGATAGATCCAGATGATTGGTCGGTTCGTCCAGCAAGATGACTCTAGGCTCCTGTGCGAGGGCCTGCGCAAGAAATACTCTCTGCTTTTCTCCACCCGATAATTCATCCAGCTTCCGATGATGCAATCCTTCCACGCCTGTTTGAGTCATCGCTTCAAATACAATATCTTCATCATGCGAGGAAATCGATTTAAATAATCCCTGTTGATGCGGGTACCTTCCAAGCATGACTGTTTCTTTGACACTGTAAGAAAAAGAATGGGACGAATTCTGCGGCAGTACGGCTATCAGTTTAGCTAACTCTTTTGCTGCATACTCACTCAGGTTCTTTCCATTCAGGGTAATCTTCCCTGCTGTATGTGAAAGAACACCTGAAAGTGCCTTCAGAAGCGTCGTTTTCCCACTCCCGTTTGGACCTAAGATGCCAAAGAATTCACCTGTGTCAACATGAAAGTCGATTTTTTCCACGATGGCTTTTTCATCATAACCTACAGATAACCCTTGAACTTTCAGCATGTTAAGATCCTCTTTTCTTAAGCAATATATATGAAAATATCGGGGCGCCGATTAAAGCAGTAATCACCCCTATTGGTAATTCTGACGGACTTATCACGGTACGGGAAATCAAGTCTGCTACCACGAGGAATGCACCGCCGGATATCACAGACAACGGAAGTACGTGTTGATGATTATACCCAATAATCCTTCTTATAAAATGTGGGATAACCAGTCCAACAAACCCGATCGTCCCTGATACCGCAACGGCAGCCCCGGTAAGCATACTTCCGGCAACCAGAATCATATACTTTCTCTTCTGGACCGAGATCCCTATATGGCGGGCCTGGTCTTCCCCGAAGCTCATGCCGTTCAATTCCTTGGCATTAAACATCAAAATCAACGTTCCGGCAACAAAAAAAGGAAAAACGATGAAAATATAATCCCATCCCCTCATGGATACACTGCCGAGAAGCCAGCCGATGATCTGCCTTAATTCTTCTCCAGACAATGCAATCATAAGAGAGATGACGGAACCTAGAAAAGAACTGAAGATGATCCCTGTCAATATGATTGTCTCCACTTTCATTGTACGGTCGACTTTCCTCGCAAACGTCAGCACAAGGAATATGGTGAGCAATGAACCGAGGATACTGATGACAGGCAGCGTGAACAACCCGAGAAAAGGGAGGTTAATACTGAAAAAAAGAGTAACTACTGCACCTACTGATGCTCCGGAAGACATCCCGAGCGTAAATGGATCAGCCAGGGGATTTCTTAATAAACCTTGAAAGGAAGCCCCCGCAATTGCTAAGCAGCCTCCCACTATCAAAGCTAATAACACACGGGGTAAGCGAATGGAAAATACAATGTTCGCATGCATCGGGTCAACATACTCTGATGAGCCGCCGCCGGCTATGCCGGCACTGATAATTTTTATTATATCGACAACAGAAACCTGTACGGTTCCAATCGATATTCCAAGCAGCAGTGATAGGATGAGGATACTTACCGCTGCCAGGTAAATAATCCAAACTCTATTCTGCAAATATCTCCGGATAAACAGATTTGGCAATTTCCTCTACTCCTTCTACCAATCTCGGACCGGTACGCGTCACCAGTTCAGAGTGTACATCATAAACTTGCTCATTTTTTACTGCGTTGATTTCTTCCCACCCTGCCCGGTTCATGACCTGTTCCTTTGATTTGTCATTATAGTAACCGTAGGTGGTGATGATGACATCGGGGTTCGCTGCGATAACTTCCTCTTGATTGACTGCAATCCATCCTTCTTGATCTTTCAAGGCATTTTCCGCATTAATCAGTTCAAGCATTTCATTAATAAACGTATTATTTCCAGTTGAATAAATATCAGGTGCAGGAGCAACTTCAACATACACGTTTTTCTTCTGCCCGATTTTTTCAGCTTTTGTTTTAAGCTCATGAAGATCATTTTTCATGGAAGATACCAATTGATCAGCTTCTTTTGTTTTCACGGTCAACTTACCGATATTCTCAATGATCGTGTATACTTCATTTATTTTCTGAGTATCACGAATGACGAATACGTTGATTCCTGAGTCCCGCAATTGATCTAACCCTTCGTTTGCGCTCACTGCCGTAGATTCATGAGCAAGTACAAGATCCGGGTTCAGACTGATGATCTTCTCAACATTGAATTCCATTCCCCCGATCTTTTCCTTTGAGGCTGCTTCCTCTGGGTAATTATCAAAATCCGTTACTCCTGCCACTTCTTCACCAAGACCCAGTTCAAATAGTATTTCCGTATTACTCGGAATTAACGAGATGATTCGTTCAGGCTCCGAATCCAAACTGACTTCATCACCTAAAGCATCCTTGACTTTGATAGACTCGTCTACGGCTCTCTCTTCAGTCCCTTCCCCTGCATTTTGCTTTCCGGGTTCATTGCCGCAAGCAGCTGAGAATACTACTGCCAACATAAAAATAATAAGCAGACTACTAATCTTTTTCATTGTTCCCCTCCTTTTTTCTTTATGAAAAAGTTTCCGGATGACCGGTGCTTATCTTCTCCGTTACAACAAATCTGAACGCTAAATAAAAAAACATCCCCGAAAAGGAGATGCAGTGTAAAATGCAAAAGGGTTTATCTATAAATAGCCAACAATGCATGTTACACCTTCCTATCCGCGTAGTATCAGTGTTAATGATGTCAGGCAGGTCTCCTGGCTTATGGTCATTGCTTACTGCACCTTCCCGTATAACCATACAGTGGTTCATTGCAGCTGGCTCCCATTTACAGTGGCGGGACCGCGTTGGAATTGCACCAACTTCCCTTTGAAGAAGCTTTAGAATGCTAATGCCATTCCGCTTCACCTAATCAAACAACTATGTAATTTTCCGTACACAAGAATTATACAGGAGCTTATCTATACAGGTAAACATATTTTTAAGTATTTAATTTTTTAAGGATCTATCAGTTATCTTAAAATGCGCAATTTAATTGATTGTCAAATTCGCATGAAAGGTGTTAAAATTTGTTCATCATGATGGTTCTTTATCATATTAAAGCAACAATAAATCAGGAGGCTTATGAAATGAAGAAAGAACTCGCTACCTTTGCCGGAGGGTGTTTCTGGTGCATGGTAAAACCTTTTGACGAATTACCCGGCATCCTTGATGTCGTTTCAGGATACTCAGGGGGACATATTGAAAACCCAACATATAATGATGTAAAAGAGGGAAAAAGCGGGCATTATGAAGTAGTACAGATCACCTTCGACCCTTCTGTCTTTCCTTATGAGAAACTATTGGACCTTTACTGGCCACAAATCGACCCCACAGATGATGGCGGTCAATTTCATGACCGCGGAGATCAATATCGGACAGCCATCTTTTATCACAACGATAAGCAAAAGGAAGCCGCTGAATCATCAAAACAAAGAATTGCAGGAAGTGGACGTTTCAGTATGCCTATCGTAACGAAGATTCTTCCTTCAGAAGTATTTTATCCGGCAGAAGAGTATCATCAGAAATTTTACAAGAAAAAGCCTGATGAATATAAAGCCGATCGAAAAGTATCCGGCAGGGATGAATTTATCAGCAATCACTGGCAGCATTAACATTGTATAAAGGAAACCTCTTTCTCCAAAACGATTTGGCAGAAAGGGGTTTTTTCATGGAAAAGAGTTAACAAAACAAAGTAAAAGCTTCCTGGGATTAGGTCAACTTTTGTGCTTTACTCCCTGAAGATGACAAAGTACATTTGGATGGTGAACAATAACACAGGGAATACGGAAGACAATGGAATGAATATATTTAGAACATTTGTACAAGTTAAGAAGAAGGGACCGGGAAAATCCTCCACCAAGAATGGCCATCAATCGCAAGATTTTCTCGGTTCTCCTATTATTTTTTTTTGCTTATTGTGCATTTCATGAATAATCTCTTTCAATCCATATCTATTCTGATAGTATTGATTCAACCTCTCATTGCTATGCAGACAATCAAACCTTGGTTTTCCATAACCATTCTGTTGACACAAGAACTTACCTCCATCTTAAATATTCGTTGCCCAAACCTTCTCCTTTCCCATTCATACAGTGAGGATTCCAGCGTTAAAGTCCTGCTGCTCTATAACAAAAATATAAGTATGACCCTTCCTGAGCGATTCAGTATTTCTCCAAGATTTCCATCCAGATCTGTCAGGTAATAATCCCCTTACAGAAACCCTTTTGATTACAGTCCACCATGAAGCCTCTCTTAATAAGTCAATATGGTATCCAACTCTTACATTCCAAATTCTTTTTATCAGATAGAATAGTTTTTTTCACAACACATATCCATCCAGGGAGGTCGTGCTTTATAAGTGTACCATCATCAAAAAAAAAGAGGCGGATCAACCGCTCTCCCAGTGATATTCATTATTTTTTCAAGTAAGTCCAGCCTTCTTCTTGATAAACCTTATTTTCTTTCATCAGTTTACCGATCGCACGTTTAAAAGAGGCTTTGCTCATGTTGAAACGTTCCTTAATTTCATCCGGCTGGCTTTTGTCCCAGAACGGGATGGCACCATTCCTTTGATGCAGGTAGGAAAGGATCACTTCTGCATCATCCAGCATTTTTTCCTGCTTCAGGGGCAGGAAAGAGGCATTTATGTTGCCGTCATCCTTTACATCGATAACTCTTGCTTCCACCAATTCCCCAAGTCTCGGCTCTTGTTTACGTTCATTTTCATGGACGAAACATCGATAACCCTGCTCGGATAAAAAGAACGTCCCCACCTTCAATAAACGATAAACTCTTCCTTGTATTTTGGCATTCAGCATTTCCTTAGATGCTCTTCTGGACACCTGTTCGATTATATTTTCAGTTGCAAGCCGGCCATACAGACGATCCTGCTTGTCCCGATTCAGCGTTAAGAATAAATGGTCACCAGGTTCCGGCCACAATGATAGGAATTTCGGCAGATCATCGGCAGAGACAAGAATATCCTTTGGTAATCCGATATTGACAAAGACTCCAAGATCTTCACGCTTATCCACTACTTCCGCCCATCCGTATGCACCTACCTGTACTTTCGGAATACGCATGGTCGCAGTAAGCCTGACGTCCTTGTCATGGTAGAGGAATACTTTTACAGTTTCCCCTTCTTGTATTTCTTCTGTAATTTCTGAATGATGCAGCAGCACACGATCGACATCATTGGATAAAAAGAAGCCATATGGGACTTCATGATCGACATATAGCTCTTCTACTGTACCTGGTTTCAATGAAGACATTACAGTTCCTCCTAATCATTAGTTATATTTTATTCCGCTCACCTTAGCGTATATTGAATTAATATATCTTTTTTTCTTTTATATGTATAGAGTATATTTACTGCAGAAAATAGAAACTGAATTAAGAATATACTCATATTGGGAGTTGGATCCTTTATAAGCGACTTCGAATTCTCATTATATACTAACAAACTGCCTTATACTATTGTTACAGACAAAAAGAATTTTATACCTTTGCGCCTGCACTGTATAGGTACGAGCAGCCTGCGGGTTAGAAACCACCGCATAATAAGATACTTCTGCTATTGAGCCAGAATAAAAAAAGTGCATGGTGAGTTGTATTCACACATCACCACAGCACTTCTGCCTTTACGTATTATGATAGTTCCTGACTGCTTCGTCAGTAGGAAGTAAAAAAGTAAGCATCCCTAATAACGGAAGAAAACTGCATAATATCATAACAAAACGAATCGAATATACATCTGCCAATCCTCCGAACAGTACAGCGCCAACCGCACCCATTCCGAAAGCAAGACCAACTGTCAGACCTGAGACCATTCCGATCTTTTTCGGCAATAACTCCTGTGCATATACTACAATTACACTAAAGCTTGAAGAAATAATGAAGCCAATGCAAAATATGACCGGAAACACATATAGCAAAGAAAGATAAGGCAGTGCCAACGTTAATGGTGCAGCTCCAAGCATTGATAAGAAGATGATATTTCTCTTTCCGAACCTATCTGCAAGTGGCCCGCCAAAAAAAGTACCCAATACACCTGCAAACATAAAGGCGAAAATATAGGCCTGGGCTTTCTGGATTGACAGCCCGTAATCCTCAATCAAATAGAATTGATAATAATTCGATAATCCCGCTGAGTACCAGGACCTTGCAAAAACTAAAAATACGACAAGCATCATCGCCCATTTGATTTTTTTATGCAAAGGCGCACCCGAGTCAGCCTTCAGACTTCTGCTGTTCATCGCTCTTCTTGTCTGTAACTGGGCGGAATACCATTTTGAAACTTTCAATAAAACGATGATTCCAGCAACCGCAGCCAGGGAAAACCAAAGTGCCCCTTTTTGGCCGAATGGAACAAAAACAAATGCAGTAATCAATGGGGCAAGTGACTGACCGGTATTCCCGCCGACCTGATAAATGGATTGGGCCAGTCCTCTTCTTTGTCCCGCTGCCATATAGGCGACCCTTGACCCTTCCGGATGAAAAATGGCTGACCCAAAACCGATGAACAGGACAGATAAGATCACCCATAGAAAGTGCCCGGATATGGCAAAACCAATAAGGCCGATTAGGCTTGACAGCATTCCAAGCGGTAATAAATATGGCCTGGATCTAATATCTGCATAATATCCAAATACGGGCTGTAATAATGAGGACGTCATATTTAAGGCAAATGCGATCCAGCCGATTTGTGTATAGCTTAACTGCAGCGATCTTTCAATGATTGGAAACATAGCCGGCACCACTGCCTGCAATGTATCATTAATGAAATGACCTGAACTGATGGCAAATAGAATTCCGTAAATAGTGGCATTTTGTTTATGTACTGACTTCATGGCGGCTTGTGCCAAATAATCTCCCCCGTTATTTATTTCGTTTTCCTAAACATTATACTTAATTTATCTGACTTTTTATACACTTTATGTGTTTTTGATAATTTAAATAAAAAAAAGACCGGAACAAAAATGTTGTTTTAGCATATGTAAAACCCGAACTAAATTGCCTTCCTGCTGGCAAATTGGTTCGGGTTTTTAATTTAAAAGTATATTTAGGTGCAGCTTATTCCAGCGGTTGATTGGAGTGCAAGACGAAGACTCCCGCGGGAACAGCAGCTTATTAGAAAAGCGGAAGGGGTTTGCTCAGAGGCTGGTGGCATAAGACGAATCGGCCTAGAAGGTGCTCTTCTTTGCCTTCTTGGTCGGTTTAGCTTATGACAAGTGCCTCTAAGCCCTGCAGCTAGACATGCGAGACCCCGCAGGGAGGTATGCGGCCGAGAATCCTCACGGGATACCCGCGGAAAGCGAAGTCTTGCAGGAAATCATTAGCGGTATTTAGAGACCACTCTAAAAAGTTCGTCTTAGACAGTGGTTTTATAGTTTTGTCCCATCCTCTTTACATCTAAACGATTGCTATTCCCGATCAGGAAACACTCTTTGAAGAACATCAGTTAATTCTTCCCCGAACCCTTCGACCGGTTTACCATTCTCCGCTTTGTCGGCATATCCCCTCATTTGATCGATAAAATCAGGGTTTGTTGAAACATAAACATTCTGAATTCCAGCATCCACTCTTTTTATCTGCTTTGCTATCTTATTTTTCAATTCTTTCGATACTTGGCCATTCTCACCATTTACCAGAACTGCTGCCACGTAGGCATTTCTCTCCGTAGTCAAAACAAAAGATTTACTCACTTCATCTAAATCTGTAACTCTGTCTGCAGCTTCCTCGGAAATGGAGTAGTTTTCCCTCACCGTATCACGGGTGCCTGGATCATTTACATTCATATAATCCCTTGGCCTTTCTTGATCATATCCTACCCTTTTCAAATCTCCATTATCGTTATTTGTATTCATGCCTTGTTCATTCATATTATCATTGTTCGCACCACAACCAGCAGCAACCCCTGAAAACATAAGTCCCATCAATGAAACCAAGATATATTTCTTCATGTTAATTCCTCCTGTTATTGATTAGTCAACTTTACTATCTCCCCCAGATCGGAAAACTATTCGTTAGTAAGAAAATAGTTTACCAATTCATTAAATATGGGAAAGGTTCTAATGAATGGTTCGTTCTATTATTTCCATACTAATAGTGGAAGGAGGCAATATATGTACCAGGCAGCACTTTGGGGAGGTATTGCAAGCTTATCCTTATTTTTGGGCGCATTAATGGGGATTTACCTAAAGATCCCCAAAAAAATAACCGCATTTATCATGGCCTTTGGAACCGGGCTCATCATCGGGTCTGCTACTTTTGACCTTCTTAGTGAAGCAAAGGGAAATGCGGACATTCTCCAGATCACGGCCATGTTTCTATTTGGTGCAGGTATTTTCACACTATTTGAATTGTGGATTTCAAAAAAAGGCGGCAGCCAGCGAAAGCGTTCCAAGAAGAATCCTCATAACCATTCGGGATTGGCCATTTACACCGGCACCCTGATGGATGCTATCCCGGAGTCTATCATCATCGGCGTGAGTTTCCTGGGCAGTCAATCCGTTCAATGGGTTTTTATTGCAGCTATTTTTATCAGTAATTTCCCTGAAGCTTTATCTAGCAGCATTGGATTGAAGCTTGATAATTATAGTCCAAAAAAGATATTGACTCTTTGGGGCAGTGTCGTAATCATATCTTCATTGAGTGCTTTGGCTGGATACATCTTTTTGAGAAATGCCCCCGAAAGTACCGAGTTCATCATAGGCGCCTTTGGTGCAGGAGGCCTCCTAGCAATGGTTTCCTCCACCATGCTTCCGGAAGCATTTGAAGAAGGAGGACCTGTCGTAGGGTTTATCTCATCCTTGGGAATCATCATCTCCTATATTTTCACAAATTTATAATAATAAAGCGGAGGCGGCTTGGTCAGAGGCGACAAGCATAAGATGAATGGACCGGGAAGGCGTTCTTTGCCTTCTTGGTCCATTTATCTTATGACCTCGAGCCTCTAGCCGCCGGAGCTGGAAAATGAAAAGCGGAGGCGGCTTGGTCAGAGGCGACAAGCATAAGATGAATGGACCGGGAAGGCGTTCTTTGCCATCTCGGACCGTTTAAGCTTTTGACCCCGAGCAGCCTGCACATCAAAGGACATTAGTCCTCATTTTCTGAAATGATATTTTTAATGTTATAAATGTCTCATTTAATCATTGCGACCTATCAACTTGGTTGTGCGATACTCTATCTTTTTATCCCATTCGCGTGTTATAATCTTTTAGATTGAGTATTGGGAGGTATCGTTAATGATTCAAGTATCAGATGTAAGCTTACGCTTCGGTGACCGCAAGTTATTCGAAGACGTGAATATAAAATTCACCCCTGGAAACTGTTATGGTCTTATAGGTGCGAACGGTGCGGGGAAATCGACTTTTTTAAAAATTCTTTCAGGTGAATTGGAAGCTCAAACAGGACATGTATCCATGGCTCCCGGTGAGCGCCTTGCCGTTTTAAAGCAGGACCACTTTGCTTATGAAGAATACGAAGTGTTAAAGGTAGTCATAATGGGACATACCCGTTTATATGAAGTCATGCAGGAAAAAGACGCTATTTATATGAAGGAAGACTTCTCTGATGAGGACGGCATGAAAGCTGCTGAATTGGAAGGGGAATTTGCCGAATTAAATGGATGGGAAGCAGAATCAGAAGCTGCCATTCTTTTAAAAGGACTTGGAATCGGTGAAGATGTTCATACAAAACTAATGTCTGAGCTGACCGGGGGAGAAAAAGTGAAAGTGCTTCTTGCCCAGGCACTATTTGGAAAACCTGATGTACTTTTACTTGATGAGCCTACCAACCACCTTGATATACAGGCAATTCAGTGGCTGGAAGATTTCCTTATCAATTTCGAAAATACAGTCATCGTCGTATCTCATGATCGTCATTTCTTAAACAAAGTGTGTACGCATATTGCCGATCTTGATTTCAGTAAAATCCAAATCTATGTCGGGAATTATGACTTCTGGTATGAGTCCAGTCAATTGGCACTAAAAATGGCTCAGGATCAGAATAAGAAAAAAGAAGAGAAGATTAAAGAACTTCAGGCTTTCGTCGCACGATTCAGTGCCAATGCATCGAAATCCAAGCAGGCGACATCCCGTAAAAAATCTCTTGAGAAAATCTCTTTAGATGATATAAAGCCGAGTTCGCGGCGTTACCCTTATGTTCAATTCAAGCCGGAGCGAGAAATCGGAAATGACGTATTGCGTGTTGAAGGTCTAACAAAGACAATAGATGGCGTTAAAGTATTGAATAATGTGAACTTTATCATGAACAAAGACGATAAAATCGCATTGGTCGGTTCAAACGAAATCGCAAAATCAACGCTATTCAAAATACTGGCAGGCGAAATGGAGCCGGACAGCGGAACATTTAAATGGGGAGTTACCACTACACAGGCATATTTTCCTAACGACAACTCAGAGTATTTCGAAGGAAATGAACCTACTTTAGTCGACTGGCTACGTCAGTATTCACCTGAAGATGAAAGCGAAACATTTCTTCGAGGTTTCTTGGGACGCATGTTGTTTTCTGGTGAAGAAGTGCTGAAAAAGCCAAGTGTTCTTTCGGGTGGAGAAAAAGTCCGATGCATGTTATCAAAAATGATGTTGAGCGGCTCAAATGTTCTTCTGTTGGATGAGCCGACCAACCACTTGGATCTTGAATCCATCACTGCATTGAATAATGGATTGATTGCATATAAAGGAGCAATGATTTTTGCTTCTCATGACCATCAATTCATACAAACAATTGCCAATCGCATCATTGAAATAACAGAAGAAGGAATCATCGATAAGCAGACCTCATATGATGAATTCCTGGAAACGAAAACAGCTTCACAAAAAGCATAATGAACTTTAAACAACGAAAAAACCAATCAGTCGCCGCTGATTGGTTTTTTTGTTATGCCCGCATTCTTCTTTTCGCCAGGTATCCCTTAATTTGAAAGTATGAAACATCGTCAGGAAGTGACTCTTTAATCGGTTTCAGGGGTTTTTCTCCTACATTATTAACCACCTTTTCAATCAAAGATTCCTCATCCTCCGTGAAGAAAATGCTCCAATCATCCGCCTGTCCCTCTTCAAAGGAGCGGATGATATGATTTTCTATCGTTGTTGGACTCATTTCTCTTGCACTTGCAATTTCCTTAATGCTTCTCTTAGCTTGAAACATTTCAAAGGTAATCAGATAAGATGGCTGGTCGGATGTTTCCTTTGCAACAGATGCTGAACGGATTGATTCCTTCTGTTTCGATCTATATTCCTCATTTTCCTGTAAGAATGAGTTAATTTCGGCTAAAAAACGCTGCCCATAACGTTCCAGTTTGCTGTTTCCCACCCCGCTTACAGTAAGGAATTCTGTATCATTTGAAGGTTGTCTTATACACATGTCATGAAGGGTTTTATCTGAAAAAATAACAAATGGGGGCACACCTTCTTCATCAGCAATCGTTTTCCTTAGTTTCCGTAGTGCATGGAATAGTTCATCGTCATCGGACAGAACAGGAGCAGCCTGGATCTGGATCTTTCTCGAAACGGACCTCTCCCCCATTAATACTTCCTTTCCTTTTACGGATACTTTCAATATCGGAAAACTCCCCCCTTCAACATCGATGATCCCTTCTGAAATTAAATAATCAATAAATAAACCCACTTCTTTCTGTGATTGTCCTTTTAATAGTCCATATGTGGATAACTTCTCGAATCCAAAGTCCTTTATTTTCTTTCCTTTCGATCCGGTCAGCACACCGCTGATCATGGACGATCCGAAGCGTTCATTCATACGGATCATACAGGAAAGAACCATCTGAGCCTTTACCGTCACATCTTCTGCTTCCCTGTCGTCAAGACAATTACTGCAATGACCGCATTCCGAATCCGATTCCTCTCCGAAATAAGAAAGAATATAATTTTGAAGGCAGGATTCTGTATGCACGAAGTCCACCATATCACGCAATTTATGAAGTTCATTTTGAAGTAATTCACTGCTCATCACATTCTGTTCAATGATAAAGCGCTGTGTTTGAATATCCTGAGGTGAAAAAAGTAACAAGCATTCACTTTCTACACCGTCCCTGCCGGCTCTTCCAGCTTCCTGATAGTACGCTTCCATGTTCTTGGGGATTTGATAATGGAGCACATACCGTACATTTGATTTGTTTATCCCCATACCGAATGCATTGGTTGCTACCATTACCAGAATCGAATCATTCAAAAACGCTTCCTGCTGCTCGAGCCTTAAAGAATCAGAAAGTCCACCATGATATTTACCGGCAGAAATTCCTTTTTTCAATAAATAATCATGGACATTGTCCACTTCTTTTCGGGTGGCACAATAGATGATTCCGGATTGTTCTTTGTTTTTTTGTACATAACTTCCTGCATATCGCTTCCTGTCCTCACCTTTTATTACATTGAAAAAGAGGTTATTTCGTTGAAAACCAGTCAACACTTTATTATTTCCAGGAATATGTAAATGATTGAGGATATCGGTTTGAACTTGAGGGGTAGCTGTAGCAGTCAACGCCAATATAACTGGCTTGGAGGAAAGCTGTTTCACCGCATTGAATATTCCTAGATAACTCGGCCTGAAATCATGTCCCCATTGGGATAAACAATGTGCTTCATCGACTGCGACCAAAGGGATCCTCAATGAATCCAGGAAGTTGATGAAGCGTGAAGATTCCAATCTTTCGGGAGCAACATAAAGAAGTTTATATTCTCCGTGTGATGCTTCTTCCATTCTTTCTTCCACTTCAGAGGCACTTAGCGTACTGTTTATGTAAGTTGCTGGTATACCCTGGACCGTCAATGAGTCGACCTGATCCTTCATCAGAGATATTAAAGGCGAGATGACCAGCGTGATGCCCTCGGACATCAGTGCAGGAACCTGATAACAGATTGATTTCCCCCCTCCTGTCGGCATAATTCCCGCAGTATTCTTGCCGGACAAAATGTTAGATATAATTTCTGCCTGTCCAGCTCTGAACTCTTCGTATCCAAAATATTGCTTTAATATGTTTTGGGCTTTACCTATCAACTGAATACCTCCAATCTTTTCTTCCCTTTATTGTATTCTACTTTCATTCATGTGCCAACACATAACAAAGATGAAGTCATAAAAAACGATCCAAGGATGATGCTCTCCCACTTGGATCGTATGAAAGTTAATGTTGATGGATATCGTAAACTTTTTTTCCGGCGCTCCATGTTTCAACCACTTTAATTTGATGAATCTTTTCTATATCTACCTCCAATGGATGCCGGTCGAGTAAAAGGAAATCAGCCCTTTCTTCCTTTACCAGTCTGCCTTCATTATTGTTTTCATTTAGCTCGATCAGCGTAGGGACAGAAGTATAACCCCTGAACGCTTCATCAACTGTCAGTTTTTCTTGGGGCTGCCATCCTCCACTTGGTTCTCCTTCAAGATTAGTCCGGTTCACTGCAGCAAACATTCCTACAAACGGATTCAAAGAACCGATTGGTAAATCCGAACTTAACGTAAAAGGAATATTACGGCTCATGAAGCTCTTGAAAGCATCACATAAAGGGAGGAGGTCCTTTCCGACCCATTTTTCTTTTTTATGCCATTCACTCAATAGAAATGAGGGTTGAGTCTCTATGACTGCATTGAGTTTCTCCAAGCGGGAAAGCAAGTCGTGGCCAACTGTCTGAGCGTGAATGATTCGATGACGGAGTAGATCAGTCCGTGCATCCGGCTGCTCCAATGCCGTTATCGCCTGTTCTACCGCCCTGTCACCTATGGCATGCATTGCAACCTGCATACGATTCTGACCTGCAAGCGTCACGATTTCATTCAATTGTTCCTGAGTATACACCACATTACCTGAAGTTTCTTCTCTATCCCGATACTGTATCCTCATAGCTGCTGTATGCAGCCTTTGAGTCCCGTCCAAAAATATTTTCACGGCACCGACCTTCACTTGATCGGTTCCTTCTCCGGTTCTAAAAGGGTGGTCAGCCAGATAGTCCTCTAAGTTCCTCTTATCAAAGATATAATGATGAAGATAAACTCTTATCGGCAGGTTTTCTTCCTGCTCAAGTGAAGTGTAGGCATCCCAAAGCCTGTCGTAAGAACCGATAAAGTTCAAGTCATCGCTGTGGATTGTGACGATCCCATGTTTGAGAAGATGGGGAATTCCGTATGCAAGAGCATCTTTTGCATCTTCAGTACTTCTGTTGCGGAAATGATGTTTAATGAAATGTACTGCAGTATCTTTAAAACGTCCAGTCCATTCACCATTATCATCCTTTTCTTTGAAATCTTCCGGTATATTCTTGAACTTTTCTTCCTTCCTCAATAGGTCCATCACTTTGTGATTAACTACGCACTCATGTCCATCCTGATGAAGAAAGAACATATAAGTATGTAAATGTAGTTCATCGAGGTCTTTTGCTTCAAGTAGCGAATCATGGTCTGTAAACGCACTGTCCTCCAATCCCCGTCCTACTACCCAATCGCCTTCCTCCATTTTTGGATAATAAGTCTGAACTTCTTTTTTCATGTGCTCCCAGCTGGTAACATGTCTGAGGTCCAATTCTCTTTTCATTAAACCGTAGCGCAGGAAGTGAAGATGGGAATCATGAAAAGCAGGAACCAGCACCCTTTCCTTACCATCTGCCACATGACGGCCTTTTTCATAGGTTCTCCCTTTTTCAATAGCCCTAATCTTTCCGTTCTCAAGAACGACATGATATATCAATTCGCTCTGTGTATAATCATGCCCATCATATAAACGTACATTATCAATGATCAATTAAAGATTCCTCCTCCTGCCAAAAGATCCTTA
>NZ_JABMCR010000359.1 GCF_013179555.1 Bacillus haikouensis | reverse complement strand
AAACGAAGAACGTCCTGAAGAATCCTGTATTAACATCTCTTCAATAGTTCTCCACAATGTGACCATTGTGACAGTCTGACACTTGTTCAATGTCAGCCCAACAAGAAACCGAATGGCTGCTTCCCGTTTCGGCGATCTGCCTTTCACTTCCCATCCCCGGATCCTTCATCCTCAGGAAAGCTACTCCTCATTCTCGCGCCTCTATTATCAGAGAGTAAGTTTATCATTTTGTAAAATCACTATACCATTGAGTTGGAAAAGTTGTCAAACAATTTTGCCAAGGAGATAGATCCCTTTGCTCATCGCTGGTGCTGTGCCTGTCCCCCCTCCTCACACTTTTGAAAAATCCACTATCAAACTCCCAGTATGGTAAAATAAGGATAAATACATATCACAGGAGGAATACACATGAGCTACGTCATGGAATTAAGAGAACTGGTCGGCGCAAGACCGTTAATCATACCGGGTGCAGTCGTCTTGATCATGAATGAAAAAGGGGAACTGCTTCTGCAGCACAGAACCGACGGAAACTGGGGACTGCCCGGCGGTCAAATGGAACTGAGGGAAAGCCTTGAAGACACGGCAAGAAGAGAAGTGAAAGAAGAAACCGGCCTTGAAATGGGAAAACTCGAATTACTAGACATATTCTCCGGTCCCGACTATTTCATCACGTTTTCCAACGGAGACGAAGTATACTCCGTAACCGCTGTCTACGTGACCCATGAACCAAAAGGAAACATCAAAATTGATTACACTGAATCCATCGATATGCAGTATTTTCATCTGGATGAATTGCCCGATGGGGTGAATGAGGCGAATCGGAGTTTTATAGAATCTTATCTAAAAAATTTTTGTGAATGATTGGCATTAAAGTAGAAACATATGAACACCTCCACACAAAACCTAAACCAACTAACAAATTACATTAATAAAAATGTTGAGATCCCAATTGGGAGTCGGTGGCTATCGTAAAAGACTTAAAAATCATCTATTCTCAAGGTTTCGGCCATTCTCAGATTTATCCTGACCGGACAATTGATGGTGAGACTTTGATGAGCATTCAAAGTATATCCAAGAATTTAATGACTCTTTCCATCATGCAGCTTGTTGACTGAATTTGATTTCATTGGATCAACCTGTGATACCTTTCTGCCCTATTTCAGAACAAAAGACAAGCAGCATTGCCAAGCCATCACTTATCCCATACAGCAGGATTACCTTCTAACACACGGATCGCTCCCAGATACACCTACAGAATTTCAGGAAGCATTGGACTACTACACCCTCACTGAAGAAGAGATTGAAAGTGTCCAAACCCGTGAAAACCTGACAAAATGGTTTAAAAAACTTGAGCTTGAGTACCCACCCGGGGCCGGTTGGAACTATTGCACCGATGCGTATGTGATGCTTGCCGATTTGTTAAAAAAAGTGACAAGTACCATTGTGAGAAGCTCCTTAAAGATGAAATTCTTACCCTTTTGAATATGTACCGGTCAACGGATGATTCAGAATTGGTTGAAGAGGTTCCGCACAGCGCGAGATATTATTTAGGGGAGGATAAAATTGAAACTCCTTTTCCAAGAACTTGCTTTCAGCTCCAATCCGATATTTATATTCAATAGCAAATGCTTTAGCGCGATATCTCGATTCCATTTAAATAAAAAACCAGACATCTTACGTCCAGAACTAGTTAAAGATATGCCGTTCACATTGTCAGTGAAGAATGGCGATTCGGCAGTGATGAGAGAAGTAACAGGCTCACATGGTTCACAGGCACGTATAGAGGTATGAGAATCGCGGAACATGGAGGCGGTCCGATGGCCGTGAAATCACTGATGCCGATAGTACCCTAACTCAATTTGAGGTCGTGCTCCTGCTGAATTATGACGAGACGATTCATCATGATATTTGCAGAAAAGTCATCAATGTGTTCACCAATTCGTAAGGTGAGTTGAGGAATGTTGGAGGGCATTAGCTCGGGCATCATGACGCTGCTCTCCTTTTTTTACATGCGCCAATAGACGGTTCCCTTGGCTCACACAGGGATTATATGAAAATGAATAAGTATAGCTGCTGATTTATAGAAAAAATCAGCAGCATCAGTATATCATTTATTGTGATTTATATTTCTTTGGTTCTTTAACCGGCTCTTTTGCGGGATTCTTCACTGGTTCTTTACTTGGTTCTTTTACTGGCTCTTTAATAGGTTCTTTCGCCGGTTCCTTTTTAGGCTCTTCTTTGACTTTACTTGGCTCTTCTGCCTCACCAGGTGTTTCTTTTTCAATTTCTTGTTTTTCTTCTACTCCGGGGCCATCTTCAGCTTTTTGACCTTCACCTGCTCCTTGACCTTCTCCTGTTCCTTGACCCTCACCTGAGCCTTGACCTTCACCTGCTCCTTGGCCTTCTCCTGTTCCTTGACCTTCACCGGAGCCTTGGCCTTCTCCTGTTCCTTGACTTTCACCTGAGCCTTTGCCTTCTCCTGTTCCTTGACCTTCACCTGAGCCTTGGCCTTCTCCTGTTCCTTGACCTTCACCGGAGCCTTGGCCTTCTCCTGTTCCTTGACCTTCACCTGAGCCTTTGCCTTCTCCTGCTCCTTGGCCTTTACCTGAGCCTTCTCCTGCTCCTTGACCTTTACCTGAGCCTTCTCCTGCTCCTTGACCTTTACCTTTTCCCGGTCCTTCACCTGGCGCAGGGAATTTCAAGTTTGAATAAGAATACGTAATCGACTGGAATGTTTTTTTATCGACTGAGCCAGTAACCGGCAGTCCATGTTGTTTCTGGTAATATTCAACACCTCGAACTGTCGTTTTGTCGAAGTGTCCGTTAATTTTGCCTGAGTAGCTTCCGATTGATTTCAACATTCCTTGAATGACATATACATCAGGTCCTTTGGCATTTTTGCCTACTGCGCTGCTTACTGATGTCATCGATACCATTAAAAAAGCAGCCAGTACGATTGCTCCAATACCTTTCATCATTCTCTTGCGTCCATTGCTTCGTTTCATATAGTACACACTCCTTACTAAAATTAATTACAAACTTACTATCCCCAAACATTGGTTACAATTACACAAGCAGCAAATGATAGTTACTAACACTATTTTCCAAACACATCTGAGTAAATGAAATACATTACCTTCATAAGTCCTTGACAGAACAAAGAAAAGCAGGTCTGACCCGCATACAGATCAGCCTGCCATTTTCACCCCCGCAATGAATGGGAACCTTGATTGATGATCGTTATGCGAAGAAGATCCTTCATGATTACCTCCACACATCAATCTTCATGAGGATGATTGCTGCTTTCCAGCTGAATGGCCACCTGATCCACCCCCCTTTTGTGAAAGTTCCAGTTCCATGTTGCGTAAAAGTTCCTGACTTTCATTCGATTTATGTGGACATGAGAAAAGTCGATCTGATAATTGCATCCTTCGCGTAAAAGATTGTGCCTGCATTTTTAATAATTGAACCCACTTTAATATAATTGAACAGCTCTTCGAAATAATTAAACCCTTTTCGCATTTAATT
>NZ_JABMCR010000358.1 GCF_013179555.1 Bacillus haikouensis | reverse complement strand
TTGGCTCTTCCCGCACGAATACTCGCTAATTCACGGGAAAATGTTTGAATGGCTTTTGTCATTCTTTCGTTGGCATTTGCTATTATCGTATTTGGCATTATGCTTTCCCCCTAACTATAGTACCGATGTTTTCACCTGTTATGGCCCTTTTAATATTTCCATCTTCCATAATTGAGAATACAATAAGTGGAATATCATTGTCCATACATAGTGATGAGGCTGTTGAGTCCATAACAGCCAGACCTTCCTTAAGTACATCCAGGTATGACAGTTCTTCGTACTTCACTGCCGTTTCATCCTTTTTGGGATCTGCGGAGTATACCCCATCCACGTTATTTTTCGCCATCAGGATCACTTCAGCCTCAATTTCAGCTGCACGCAGGGCTGCAGTAGTATCCGTAGAGAAATATGGATTACCGGTACCCGCCGCAAAAATAACAACCCGTTTTTTCTCCAAATGACGGATCGCCCTTCTTCTGATATAAGGTTCTGCGACCTGACGCATATCGATTGATGTCTGAACTCTTGTTTCTATGCCGGTTTGTTCCAAGCTATCCTGGAGGGCAAGGGAATTCATGACTGTCGCAAGCATCCCCATATAGTCTGCCGATGCACGATCCATTCCCATTTCACTACCTATTTTACCACGCCAGATGTTACCTCCGCCAACGACAACGGCTACTTCCACACCAAGCTCGGCGATTTCTTTTACTTCTTCTGCCACGTTTTTTATCACTGAAGGGTTAATGCCGAAGCCGTCATTTCCTGCTAAAGCCTCTCCACTCAGTTTAAGGACGACACGTTTGTATTTAGGTACGCTCATGGGGAACCTCCATATGTAGTAGAATTTTTCTTGAAAAATAGGGAACACACTAGGTGTTCCCTACTAAGAAATGTTTAACTTCCTTAACCCGGATTACTTCTTGACTTGGCTCATTACTTCTTCAGCGAAATTATCTTGACGTTTTTCAAGACCTTCCCCTACTTCGTAACGGATGAAGTCAGTTAAAGTTGCTTTGTTTGACTCAAGGTATTGACGTACCTTTTGGTCAGGGTTCTTGACGAACGCTTGATCAAGGATACAGATATCTTCAAAATATTTTCCAAGGCGTCCTTCAACCATTTTTTCAACGATATTTTCAGGTTTACCTTCGTTAAGGGCTTGCTGTTTAAGCACTTCACGCTCACGCTCTACTTCTTCAGCAGATACTTGATCTCGGGAAACGTATTTTGGGTTCAAAGCAGCAGCATGCATTGCCACATCTTTTGCTACACTTTCATCCGTTGTTCCTTCAACCACAGAAAGAACACCGATACGGCCGCCCATGTGCAGGTACTCACCAAAAGCTGCGTTTTCACCTTTTGTACGGATTTCAAAACGGCGTAAAGTGATTTTCTCACCGATTTTAGCGATAGCAGTGTTAATGAACTCAGTTACAGAAGAACCGTTAGCCATTTTTTGATCCATTGCATCTTCCACAGAAGCTGGTTTAGTAGTCAATAAGTGCTCTGCAAGTTCCTTGACAAGGTTTTGGAAGTTTTCATTTTTCGCAACGAAGTCAGTTTCAGCATTCACTTCAAGTATAATTGCAGTATTTCCTTGGCTTGTAATGAAAGTTGTACCTTCAGCAGCGATGCGGTCAGCTTTTTTAGCTGCTTTCGCGATCCCTTTTTCACGAAGGAAGTCAATTGCTTTGTCCATATCTCCGTCAGTTTCTGTTAACGCTTTTTTACAATCCATCATTCCAGCGCCAGTTTTTTCACGAAGTTCTTTAACCATTTGTGCAGTAATTGCCATTGTGGGTTTCCTCCTTAGTTTAACTATGTAGACTAAAATCATCTCGGCAAGAGTCAGTAGACAGTATAAACGATAATACTAAAGTTCATTCTAACTCCTTACCAGAAGTTTTGTCCTAAAGCAATATCCCTTCTTTATAGACATATCACTTGGGCCTATTCTTTAAAAAAAGGTGATAAGGGTAAGTCCCTCTTATCACCTTCTTAAAATTACTCAGCTGCTACAGCTGCTTCTTCACCTTGCTTAGCTTCTAAGATGGCATCTGCCATTTTACCTGTAAGAAGCTTGACAGCACGGATCGCATCGTCATTCGCAGGAATGACAACATCGATTTCATCCGGATCACAGTTTGTATCAACGATACCCACGATAGGGATATTTAATTTACGAGCTTCTGCTACTGCAATGCGCTCTTTACGAGGGTCGATGATGAACAATGCATCAGGCAGTGTATTCATATCTTTAATACCGCCCAGGAATTTAACTAAGCGTTCATGTTCTTTCTTAAGTTGAACTACTTCTTTCTTTGGAAGTACTTCAAATGTTCCGTCTTCTTCCATCTTTTCGATTTGTTTAAGACGGGAAATACGCTTTTGAATTGTTTCGAAGTTTGTAAGTGTTCCACCTAACCAGCGTTGGTTGATGTAATACATACCCGCACGTTCTGCTTCTTCTTTAACAGACTCCTGTGCTTGCTTCTTAGTACCTACGAAAAGAACTTTACCGCCGTTACCAGCTAATTCTTTCACGAAGTTATAAGCTTCTTCAACCTTCTTAACTGTTTTTTGAAGGTCGATGATGTAAATGCCGTTACGCTCAGTGAAGATATATCTCTTCATTTTTGGGTTCCAACGGCGAGTTTGGTGTCCGAAATGTACACCAGCTTCTAGTAATTGTTTCATAGAAATTACTGACATGTGTGTTTCCTCCTAATGGTTTTTATTCTTCTCCTCCGTTTCCGTCACCTTGCAGTAGAAACTATTGTATAAATAGCACCATCCACTCAATCGGGAAACGTGTGTAATCACACCATGAATACTATAGCATACCCGCTTGCCCCAGGCAAGGACTTCTTATGAATTTTGATTAAATTTTAGCATAAGTTCAATTTCTGTCTTACCTTTACCCAATCTCTTTGCGATTTCTTCAATTGAAAGTCCGTCCCTTTGCAGGGAAATGACTCGATTCACCAGTGTATTTTCCTGAGTTATTTCCTGTTCACAAGCCAATAATGGTTCCCAGTCAGTTTCTCCTTCGCTTTTTTCATTGATGGCAGCCGGCTTTTTATAAGCTTTAGAAGCATTCAGGCGTTTATTTGCCTGCGAATCCACCTCTTCATATTTCGGGAAAGGAGACTTTTCTTTACTCTCAGACTGCTTTTTATTTTTCTGTACTAGTTTATTTTCATTCAAGTTGTTCATAAACGCTTCGTTTTCTTCCTTCATTTCAATAAGGTAAGTTGAAATTGTCTCTTCCATATCCTGAATCATCTTCCCCTGCTTCTTTTCAAGATCAATAAACCTGTTTTGTCTGGTATATAGGATGACGATGGCAAGAAGGGAAATTATATTAAGGAGAAAGGATATGATTAATAAAAAAGTGGTCATGCAATCACCCTTTTTAGTTGATTTTAATTATATGCCATAAAAAAGACCGTCCTTATCACGCAAAACAGGAGCAGTCTTTCAGCTGATATGCAGTTAACCAGAGTAGTCGATCTTTCTTCCCTTATAAGGGTG
>NZ_JABMCR010000357.1 GCF_013179555.1 Bacillus haikouensis | reverse complement strand
CATAGAATCTCCATTCAGAGAGGTGAACAAAATGTTTCAATACACCATACGAAGATTACTTCAATTAATTCCTGTATTACTGGGGATGACTTTGATCGTATTTTTCATTATCCGTGCCATACCGGGAGATCCTGCTCAGGTCATTTTGGGCCAGCAGGCTACCAAAGAAGCCGTGGAAGCCCTCAGATTACAACTTGGTCTGGATAATCCATGGTATGTTCAATATTTCAATTATTTGGGGGGGCTCCTGACTGGTGATCTAGGAGAATCACTCCGTACAAAGGTAGAGGTATCTGCAGAAATCTGGCCATATCTGGCAGCCACCTTCGAGCTTGCATTTGTGGCCATCATCATTGCTGTATTTGTTGGGGTAAATGCAGGTATCGTCAGTGCGTGGTTCCAAAATTCATGGTTTGATTACACAGCCATGATTCTTGCCCTGGTAGGTGTATCCATGCCTATTTTCTGGCTTGGGTTAATGGAACAATGGATCTTCGGAATCCAATTGGACATGCTTCCCACAACCGGAAGGGAAAACATCCGTAATCCAGTGGATTCGATAACAAACCTGTATATCCTTGATTGTTTGATTCAGGGGAATTTTTCTCAGCTTGGTGAGGTATTTAAACATCTTATCCTTCCAGGCATCGCACTCGCTACGATTCCGATGGCAATCATTGCACGTATGACCCGGTCTAGTATGCTGGAAGTAATGCGTTCTGATTATATCCGTACTGCCCGTGCAAAAGGATTGAAAATGTTCTGGGTAGTGTACAAGCATTCCCTGAAAAACGCCATCATTCCTGTTCTGACTGTCATTGGTCTACAGATGGGTCTCCTGCTTGGCGGTGCAATCTTAACAGAAACCATTTTCGGATGGCCAGGAATCGGACGCTATATTTACGAGGCAATCGGATACCGTGATTATCCCGTTATTCAATCAGGAATCCTCGTGGTTGCCACTATATTCGTAACGATCAATCTGATTGTCGACCTGCTTTATGCAGCTGTTGATCCGCGAATTAAATATAACTAACATCAACAGAAGAAAGAGGTGAACTCACATGGCAGAAATAGCAGAACCGCAAAAAGAGTTTAATCCGTCTCTGCAAGAAGAAACAGTGTCTCCCTGGAAGGAGGCATGGAAAAGTTTCGTTAAAAATAAAATTGCCCTGGTAGGTTTTTGTATCGTTCTATTTTTCGTGATCCTTGCAATCGCAGCACCGTTAATTGCCCCTCAGGGAATTAACGAACAGGATTTATCCAAAAGGCTGCAGCCCCCTTCCTCCGATAACTGGCTGGGAACAGATGATTTTGGACGCGATATTCTTTCAAGGATCATTCACGGCGCAAGGATTTCATTATGGGTAGGTTTTTTCGCTGTCATCGGATCTGCGGTAGCGGGAAGCTTGCTGGGGATCGTTGCAGGTTATTACGGAAGATGGGTTGACACCCTCATATCCCGTATTTTCGACATCATGCTTGCATTCCCTAGTATTCTTCTTGCAATAGCAGTAGTGGCGGCACTTGGACCATCACTTCGAAATGCCTTGATCGCCATTGCCATTATAAACATTCCGAACTTTGGCCGCCTCATACGCTCGAGAGTGTTAAGTGTAAAGCAGGAAGAATACGTAATGGCTGCAAAAGCAATCGGGATGAAGGACAGCAGGATCTTGTTCAGCCACGTCCTGCCGAATAGTATGGCACCAATCATTGTACAGGGAACACTGGCAATTGCTACAGCAATCATAGAAGCTGCGGCCCTTGGATTCCTCGGTCTGGGTGCGCAGGCACCGACTCCTGAATGGGGAAAAATGCTTGCCGACGCCCGCATGTTCATGCTTCAGGCACCATGGACCATGATTTTCCCGGGGCTCGCAATCATGCTGACCGTACTTGGGTTCAACCTGATGGGGGACGGTCTGCGGGATGCGCTTGATCCAAAAATGAAGAATTAATATAAAAGAGCGTCAAAACCGAGTTGTGGTTTGACGCTCTTTTTCTTATTCCTCTTCTTCGCCGATTTCCACTTCATTCTCATCTGTATGATAAGATTGGAAGCTTGTAATGAGTTTCTCCAGATGCTCCAGATGTTCATCATATAAAAAGATGGCCGAGAAGATATGAAGCATATGGAAGTTTTGAACGTTTTCGTTCTCACTATTGTTTTGGATTTCGGCTAACATCATTTTCAATAGCTCTTTCCGGTTCAGACATACATCCTGATAAGCTTCTGAATCTGACTGGGGATGCATTTTACCGATGAACTTTAATAATAATTGTTCATGATAGGTAAGGAGACAGTCTAGCTGTCCTTTTATGATGCCCTTCAATTCATCGGGCAGTTGAAGGATTTCATTTTCATAACGGTTGATACGCTTCAGGATATCTAAGCTCCGGTTTGCTGACGAAATCATTTGTCTATATATGACAAGCTTCCGGCTCTTTGAGATGGAATTCTTTTTGAAGTAATCTCTTTCTTCCTTATACATTAAATAAAGCTGATCGACCTTGATCAATTTGTCCTTCATGCGTTCAAGGTCTTTTTTCAATAAGTGAAATTCAGTCGCATGTCGCATACTCAGTCTGATCCACTTAAGGATTTCTTCACTTGAATCAGAAATACGGTGGTACAGCTTTGTTTCGTATTTCGGAGGCAGGAAGATCAGATTAACGAGAAAGGAGGAAAATACCCCTATCATAATCGTTGAAAAACGTATAAGTGCAAACTGTATAAACGCCTGATCTGTGACTTCCATGATGGCGATCATTGTCACCAATGCAAGGCCGATCGTCTTTTCCAGTTTTAATTTTAAGATGATAGCGATGGCTACAATGGCAGCCAGACCTACTACAAGCGGGTTGCTCCCGAATAAAAGAACAAATAGTACGGCTGTTCCCGCTCCGATCAGGTTTGCCTGGAGTTGTTCGATAATGGATAGATAAGATCGGTAGATGGTTGGCTGCACAGCGAATATGGCAGCAATCCCAGCAAACACAGGAGAAGGCAATCCAAATAATTGTGAAACAAGTAATGCGATGACAATCGCGATTCCCGTTTTAAGAATGCGGGCGCCAAGTTTCATGAAAACAGGTCCTTTCTTATAACGATTTGATAAACAATACTGTACTATACAGGTACTTTAACTCAATATCAATAGGCAAATGCAAATAGTTTTATACAATTTTATTGCCTGATTCGACAAGGAGTAAACGAAGGATTAATGCATAAGGAATGGCAGGGTTTTCATGCGAAATTCAATACCGCTTCCCGGTTCCGTGCAAACCTTCGCTTTCTGCGGGATGACCCGTGAACCTGCCAGTCGCTGCGTAGAAAAGCGGAGGGGGCTCGCCCAGCCCCGACAAGCGTTGGAAGTCCGACCGGTGAAGTCGATCTTTGACTTCATTGGACGGACTGAAACGTCTCGAGGGGCTAGCCGCCGCAGCTGGACAAGTCTCGCGTTGATCACACTTCTCCCTGAGTAGTCTTCCTCTTACACTCCAATCAACAGCTGGAAATCGTTCAAATATGATGAATGCC
>NZ_JABMCR010000356.1 GCF_013179555.1 Bacillus haikouensis | reverse complement strand
TTCCAAATCTTATAGAGAAAATCATTGCATATGCAGTGGAAGATAAAGTGATAGATAACGTCTTTGATGAGAGGGAAATCTTAGCAGCCAATTTAATGAATTGCTTTGTTCCAAGACCATCCGTTGTAAATGCCGTATTCAACCAATATTACGAAGAGTCGCCCACTGCAGCTACGAATTACTTTTATAACTTAAGTATCAACAATAACTATATCCAACAGAACCGGATCGCGAAAAACATCTCTTATAAATCTGATACAGCATATGGTCAGTTTGACATTACCATCAATTTATCAAAGCCGGAAAAGGATCCTGAGCAGATTAAGCGGGAGCGGGAAATGAAACACACGATTAACTACCCTAAATGTCTCCTGTGTGTAGAAAACGAGGGATATGCAGGAAGGTTGGGGCATCCCGCACGTGCCAATCATCGAATGATCAATATTCCCCTTTTAAATGAAAATTGGCATTTCCAGTACTCTCCTTATGTTTACTATAACGAGCACTGCATATTACTTTCTGAAGAGCATCGCCCTATGAAAATAAATAGAGAATCATTTGAACGATTACTCAGCTTTACAGAGAAGTTCCCTCATTACTTTATCGGTTCAAATGCTGATTTACCAATTGTCGGCGGCTCCATTTTAAGCCATGATCACTATCAGGGAGGAAGATATGAATTTGCTATGACCCGTGCTGAAGATGCTTTCAACTTCAATTTAGAAGGCTATCCAGAAATACAGGCTTCAGTGCTGAACTGGCCGATGTCTGTGATTCGCATACGGTCAAAACATATGGTATCTCTCGTAAATGCTGCAGATAAGATTTTGCTTACTTGGAAAAAATACACTGATGAAAATGCAGATGTATTGGCTTTCACCAATGATACACCCCATAACACGATTACCCCGATCGCAAGAAATCGGAATGGGTTCTTAGAGCTTGACCTGGTATTAAGAAATAACCGTACTACGGATGAGCATCCTCTTGGGATTTTTCATCCACACGAAGATGTTCATCATATAAAAAAAGAAAACATCGGATTAATCGAAGTGATGGGATTGGCTGTACTACCACCTCGGTTAAAGGATGAGCTCGTCGATATAAAGGAGTTTTTACTTGGTAACTCACATAAAGTAGCTTCATATCATAAAGGATGGGCAGAACAATTGAAACTTGAATACGGTCTATTATCTACTAAAGAGGAGGCAGAATCCATTCTACGAGAAGAGCTTGGTAAAAAGTTTGTGAAATGTCTTCAAGATGCCGGCGTTTTTAAAAATAGAAGCGGCTTTGAGAGATTCATAACTTCTGTGAATAATAGAGAATAGAAGTATGCAACGAAACGCTGACGCGGCAATTTCGGCGGCCCGAGGTTTTTACAGCCTCGGCTTTTTTATTCTAGAGCTTTATTCTGCTTTGCCATAACTTTATTTGATACCGAACGAATACGCTTAACAAAAATAGACTGAGTATTTAACCTATTAAAATTGGATCAAATAATTCAACAAGAAGTAAGGAAACAGCTCCTAATAATGTCGCATCATGACCTAATCGCGTCACAACAATCTCCGTTTGTGCCGCTTCCTTTATCAGTACTTTTTGCCGAATCATTTTTAGCAGGCCGGGCATGATAAATTTTTCACTGTTCATCACTCCCCCGCCGAGGACAATCTTACTTGGATTGATTAAATGTATTAAGTTTGTTAAACCAATACCAATTATGTTTCCTGTTTCATTAAGCAGGTTTATACAGAACTTATCCCCATTTTGAGCCAAATCGTATATATCCTGACCTGATAAAGAGTTAGAACGTACACCTTTCCCGGAGTTCTTTCCTGCCCTTTCAGCAATGGCATCACCACTCACTAAAGTTTGAAGACATCCCCGATTACCACATGCACATATTTCACCATTCATATCTATTGTCATATGTCCAATTTCACCTGCAATCCCCTGAGCACCATGATACAATTTACCATTAATCACCAAACCAGACCCTACCCCCCGTCCAATATTTACGGCAACCATGCTATCGACATCACCATGCCCTCCAAACCAAGATTCACCCAGCGCCATCGCTCTCGCATCATTTTCAACCTTCACCGTCAGGTTAAACTCTTCCTCTAGAATTGCTTTGATCGGGATATCTCGTAAGTTCAATATCGGTGCCACAAGAGATGTACCCGTTTCTACATCTACAACTCCGTGCATGGCTATCCCGATACCAATAATCTTACTTTGTTCCACATTGGAAAATTTCATGATCTTATTTATATTTTCTTGTAAAATGAATAGAAATTGCTTATTTGATAAATGTTGTGGAAGCAGACCAGATGTCCTGTAAATAATCTCACCCGCTAAATCCGTCAGGATACATTCCACTCTTTCAGGGCCCGCATCCACTCCAATGACATAATATGCATCGTTATTAATATGAAGCATTGTGGGTTTTCGTCCCCCGCTGGAGCTTCCCAGCATACTTTCCCTTACTAATCCTTGCCCGATGAGTTCTTTTACAATACTGCTGACAGTCGGAGGAGTAAGACTTGTTTCTTTCGCAATCTGTGCCCGGGATATAGATTCTGAAGTCCGAATCTTATTTAGAATGATCGATTTATTTACAGATTTCATTAATTGAAAAGTACCACGCTGCATTGAAATGCCTCCACTAAATAACATTATATTGAAAGATTGTACCATAATTTTAGTTAGTAAATTTAATTAAGGTTTTGTATCTAATTTATATTTAAAAAAAGTGAGTCTCTCGTGTAAAAATCCATTTTAATTATACACAATCTCAAGCTCGCCGATTGGCGATTCTAGAAAGGTGAAGACAGAGACGTAGTTACATATCATCTCATGGATGCCCAGCCTTGTAGCATTCGCTCGATTTAGACATCCTGTACATCGTACTTAATTCCTGAAATGCGCTAACTTACCATTCTTCCAGCTTTCAATTTATACTTCCTTCATGTATAACAAAAAACGACAGGTGCTATCCACTCCTGCCGCTTATAGATCTCTTCTAATTTATTTTAGATTTACTACTGCTGCTCTTTCAATTGCAAGTCCCTTTTTATAACGTACCATAAACTTCTCAAAGCCTTCTATATCTTTAGGGTCAGGTGACATTCTCATCCCTGCCTGTTCTGCAAATACATTCTGACTTAGGAATTCTTCCAGCGTTTCATTATCTTTTTTATTCACCATATATGAGGCTAGTAAAGCAATCCCCCATGCTCCGCCTTCACCTGCAGTTTCCATAACAGAAACAGGAGTATTGAGGGCAGCGGCCATAATGCTTTGCCCGACACCTTCTGTCTTGAAAAAGCCGCCGTGCCCCAGAATTTCATCCAGTTTCACTTCTTCTTCCTTTAGAAGAATATCCATCCCAAGCTTCATCGCACCTAATGCTGTAAATAAATGTACGCGCATAAAATTAGCCAAATTGAAATTACTATCTGAGGACCGAACAAACAATGGACGACCTTCTTCAAAGTGAGTAATGTGTTCACCAGAAAGATAACCATAAGCCAATAGACCGC
>NZ_JABMCR010000355.1 GCF_013179555.1 Bacillus haikouensis | reverse complement strand
CCTGTCGTTATCGGATGTAGTGGTGGACCATGAACCGCAGCTCGCATTGTTTGGCGGGGAAGACGGCTATGACTTATATAAGCGGTTCATGCTGCAGCTGCCTTTAGTGATGAACGACATGTTTCTGATCGGATTCGAAGTGGGGGCCGGCCAGGGTGAGACAGTGGCAGACATGCTTCGGGAAACCTTCCCGGATGCGAAGACGGAAGTTGTAATGGACATTAACGGCAAGGACCGGATGGTTTTTTGCTGTAGTGAATAGTGATAGATGAAAAGGCCCTTTTTGGAAAAAAGGGGTCTTTTTTTGGTTTTGTTTATGTCCTTAACTAAAAATTGATACAACAAGTGAAATTGACTCTTGTTTAAAAGGAAATTGGACGCTTGAACCGTGTATTTATAGAATAATAGAATACAAGTTATCCGGCCACAGCGATTTATTATCGAAATTTCCAGTTTCATTATCGAAATAAAAGATTTATTATCAAATTTTAAAAAATCGGTTTTTATATGATCGAAAGGAAGCCGGAATGATCAATTATCTCCTTTTGTAGTTCATACCTTAACTTTGCTCCGTGATATGTGATTCAAGAGCGGTTCCCAGCTGTTGATTGTAGTGGCAGACGAAGACTTCTGTGGAAGGAGTGAGTGAAGTGAAACTTGTCTAGCTCCGGGGCATAGCGGCACATATCCCAGGTCACCTCGTCAAAGAAGCCATAAAACGCCTTCTTGGCCGATTCGCCTTATGCCCCCGCCGCCGCAGCCCCTCTGCATTTCAAGTGTAAAGATCCAATACTTAGAGGCCAGGTACATAACCCATGCCATCCAAAAAGGCAAAAAAACGTCATTTGGCTTTCCCTGTCGTATGCTTGTCACCTCTGGGCGATCCGCCTCCGTTTTTCTAGTGTCCCAGCTCCGCCGGCAGCCCCCTCGAGGTCATAAGACAAATGGTTCAAAAAGATAGAGTGCACCCAGGGCCAATTCATCGCATATTAGTCCCCCTGAACGATCCGCCTCCGCATTTCTGATCATGAACAACAAACTCACGAGCTGAATACGGAAAGCAAAGTCTTCCATGAAAATCAACAGAACCTATTTTTCAAGAAAATATCAATTTACTAGTTTAAGATTTCCCCGCCTTGTCCAAACTGTTTTACTGAGGGGGAGAGAAAATGAAAACAAAACATACGGTATTATCTTATATTCTAATTCTTACTTTAGGAACGATCTTAAGTTTATATATTCCGAAACAGGAAAGCATTGCTCAGGAGCCGATGGTGATTCCAGAGGAAGCGATCCGCCTCCGTATCCTGGCAAACAGCGATTTGGAGAAGGACCAGAACGTGAAACGGTTAGTCCGTGATGAAGTAAATAAAGAGATTACGGAATGGGTTGGCAGCCTGACATCCCAGGAAGAAGCGAAGAATATCATTAAAACGGGACTCCCGGAGCTTCAGAAGATTGCGGAAGATGTGGTTGCAGCTCAAGGATTGGATCAACGTGTACAAATCGATTTCGGAAAAGTTGAGTTTCCGACAAAGCTTTACGGGCAGTACCTGTATCCGGCGGGCGAGTATGAAGCGGTGTTGATCACACTGGGAAAAGGTGAAGGGGCGAACTGGTGGTGCGTGCTGTATCCTCCTTTATGCTTCCTGGATTTTTCAACTGGCAACGCGGTAAGAAGTCCTGGCTTTGAGACCACTGTTGAGGCAAGTGGTGAAGTAGTGACGGAAGTGGATGTGGAAGATGAAGCAGCGGCAGCGGCAGAGACAGTTGCAGCTGAAAGTGAAGCGGTGGAAGACGAGATGAATGCGGAAACGGTAGAAGTGCCAAGTGCTGTTGAAGAAAGCGAAAGGGAAGAGGAATCTGAAGCTCGCAGTGTCAAAGAAACAAAATTAATGGAAGATTTCCAAAGGAATGAAGAAATGGAAGTGAATGAGCAGCCTGTCCAGGAACAAGTCTTTGTAGAAGAGGGCGAGCAGGAAGAGGTAGAGGTAAGATTCTTTGTGGTCGATCTGGTAAAAGGATTATTTAAATAAAACGTGAGGCTTCATCTTTAAGATGAGGTCTTATTTTTTCTACTAAAAAAACAAATCTATCAATAACTAGTTCTAATCTTTTCACCCTCTCATAAATTAACAGTAAGGATGCTAGAAAAAAGGAGGAAGAAAAAATGGCGAAGATGATCAGACAGGCAACGCATGAGGATATTTATAAGGTGATAGGGTTTCTTGTGAAAGCTGGTTTGAGTACGGAAGGTGTGAAAAGTACGATTGACTGCTTTTTGGTAGTGGAGGATGAAGAACAGAATCTGATTGGGACGCTTGGAATCGAGATGAGGGGCAGGACCGGACTTCTTCGTTCACTGGTCGTAACCCCTGCATTTGACAGTGAAGAAATCTTCACCCTCTTTCAAGAGATTTTTAAGCTGGCAAAAGAAAAAGAGTTATCCAATTTATACTTGATTACAAATCGAAAAGCATCATTACATTTCTTTGAAGTATTAGGTTTTCAACAGGAACCACATTCGTTTGTGGATGAACTGAAAGATTTCGTCCATGCCAAACAGTTATCCACAGTGGATAACCTGCTGACAATGAGCTTGAAATTATAGGGAATCCTCGAAAATTCGACAAAAACGGGATTCCGGCATAAAAGACTGAATTTTCAATGGACCGGATCATTTTTCAACAGAATGATCCGGTATTTTATAGGAGAATTCGACAAGATACTCTATAAAACTACGCGCTTGTCGAAAAGTCACTTTTTTCAGAATTATTCACACTCGTCCACAGGGTTATCCACAGGAAGGTAATGCTCCTTTACGTTTTGTGGATAATACTTGAGAATTTAATGTGTTTCTTTTATACTTTCAAATGAGTATGTTTGTGGAACGCTTGATAATTCAGTGTTTATCCACATAAATGTGAACAGATGTATGCTTGTTTGAAAAAGGTGGACGAATGTTATGATAAAACGTTGGATTGTGGAAAAAGATGTGGATAACAAACAAAGTTATCCACAAATCGTGGATGCAGCTCGGATTTTGCAGGCGAATGAAGTCGTAGCGTTCCCGACAGAAACGGTTTATGGACTTGGTGCAAACGCAAAAAGTGATGTGGCTGTCGATAAAATATTCAAAGCCAAGGGAAGACCGTCCGATAATCCGCTGATTGTCCACATCTCAAATAAAGTTCAATTAAAAGAGCTGGTTGAAGAGATCCCGGAAGCGGCGGAAAAATTGATGTCAGCTTACTGGCCGGGACCGTTGACCCTTATTTTTCATAAAAAAGATGGCGTGCTTTCCGAAAAAGTGACGGCCGGACTAGACACGGTCGGAATCCGGATGCCTGACCATCCAGTTGCGCTTGCAATCATCGAAGAATCGGGACTTCCCATCGCAGCACCAAGTGCGAATCGCTCTGGAAAGCCGAGCCCGACGACTGCCCAGCATGTGATTGATGACTTAAAAGACAAGATCATCGGTGTAGTTGACGGAGGGGAAACAGGTGTCGGGGTGGAATCAACCGTTGTCGATTGTACAGGACCTGTCCCCG
>NZ_JABMCR010000354.1 GCF_013179555.1 Bacillus haikouensis | reverse complement strand
TAAGATATCTTTTTTCTTCAACGCCTTCCCTCCTCTTTACCCGAGTCTTATTTTAGAGTTCTTCTTCCATTGTACTGGCCACTCTTGATAAAACCAACCATATCGCTTATTTATTTTCTCTGGGTGAATGGTCTCAATTTAATAATGAGGAACAAAGTCTTGAAACTTTTCTGAACCTTTTAAGTCTAATAAAGTAGAGGTGATAGGACATGTTGAAACTGATCATCGCATTGACAGGCGCTATCGTGCTCGGGGGCTTGACCGGGTGCGGAACTTCCGACAACTCACAACAAGATGATGCTGGACTAGAGACCAGCGGCACCACTGACACAAATCAAACAGAGAAAGGGATTGTTGCAGGCAGCATGGAACCTAAGTTAATCGAGCAGGAAACAAAGAATGGACAACTGGTCTATGAATTCAAAATTAAAAATCAAACGGAGAAAGAGAAAACCCTCATCTTTTCATCCGGTCAAAAGATAGACTTCACTGTAAAGGACAAGGATGGAAAAATGGTGTACCGCGAATCCGAAAACAAAATGTATACGCAGGCTATACAGGAAATCCCGCTTAAACAAGGGGAGGAATTTACCCAGCAGCTGGTTCTGCCAAAGCTTGACAGCGGCTCATATACGTTGACAGTGTGGCTGACAGCTAAGGGAGAAGATGAGTACAAAGTGGAGAAGGATATACTCATTCCATAATCAAAAGGATTAATCCTTGTACAAGAGTTCATCCAACTTAGAATGTTGATGAAGTCCTGTACACTGATTAATCCTTCTGTTTCCTTTTAGGAACTGAGTAATAGGGATAAGCGGATTCATCCCTATACTCTATTCATCATTTTTTCCGGTTGTGCCTGCCTAACGGATCGATGAGGTCCAGTTCTTTGTTTTACGGTCGAAGATGAGCAAACCATTCGCAGGTGATTTACTGAATTGCTGATAATCTTCAATCATTTCATCCATGTTGAAATAGTCACCAATGACCCAGATTGGAATCTCGATCTTCCCTCTGCTCACAATGGCTTTTTCTATCGAAATGATCATTCCTTCCTTGATCTTCTCTTTAAAAGAAGTGATGATCTGAGAACCGACAACTGGGAACTGTTTTTCCTTTTTCATGCCGAATAATCCTTTTCCGCCTTTGACGCTCCCCAATTTCGAAGCCACTGTTGAACCTAATATCTCATAAAAGTCATCAAAGTCACGGTAGTAAATTTTATTAAACCATCCATCATCATGGGAAAGGTATGCGAATCGGTTGTTCAATTTCGAATAAAACGGTGCATTCAGCGGCTGCTTCAGATGCCCCATGTAGAGAAGCTCTGCAATTTCCTGTCCGTTCAATTCATTGACCCCTGCTTCTTCGTCAAAATCGATCCAGCAGAAGTCACCGTATCCCTCCACATTATCACTTGTGATTTTCTCCATCTCTTCCTGTTCAACATATTCAAGATGAGTATGAATGTTAAATGCTCCATGTTCATATTGATGTTTGATCAAGAGTAAGCTTTTTAGAGGCTGCGGTGTATGTAATGCAAATTCCCGAAAGTTAATTCCATAGGAAACTACATATTGCCGATCTGTATTTTTATGAACATAGATGATATCTTTGATTTGCTTGTTTGACTTCAAAACATTCCCTCCATCTGATTTACACGATGCGTTTCCACTAGTTTCTATTTTAGCAAAGAAACATGGATATCGTTCTTTTCTATTTCATTTCAAAATGATGACAAAAGTCGCAGGAAACTGTCGAAAAAAGTCATTTGACAGGATACGCTGCTTATTGAACAAGCAAAAACCGCATCGGATCCGATAGTACAGAAGGCTCGCTGCCTTCTTTTAAGAGGTTTTTGTGTCGTTTCATTCAGTCTTAAGCTTTCTAGCTAAATAGGAAAGGAAATGTTACATTTGAACACGGGAGTTTTCTTTTTGGATTCCCAGTGCATTCATGTAATATATGGAAAAGGGGATGCTGTATGCCCTGACAAATTCTTCATTACCTGCAGTCTGCTGTCATTTCATCTTTTCCATTACTATAAATAGTTGAAAAATAAGCCTGTTGTAAATGGCAGCCAGTAGAAATTTTCCTTCGTTTCTATTAGACTAGGAATGTGAAATCTTACGAAATTCAGGTGAAATGATTATGGAAACTCGCCAGCGATTTGCTGATAAATTTGACTGGGGACTTGCGTTTTTATTGATGATGTTCTTTATCGTCAGTGCTCTTGGTATAAGCAGCGCACAGACCTCCAGTGTATACGAAACAAATTTCGTCATCCGCCAGGCCTTCTGGTATGTGGTTGGAGGAATTATTATCGGTGGAGCACTATTCTTTGACCCAGAGCAATATAAACGGCTCTCCTGGTATCTTTATGGTCTTGGTATAGTCTTGCTCCTTGTGTTGCTCATTTCTCCCGAAAGCATCGCACCCTACCGGAATGGAGCGAAGAGCTGGTTCATGCTCGGACCTTTGGGATCGATACAGCCTTCTGAATTCATGAAAACTTTTTTGATCCTTGTTCTTGCCAGGATCATTACAATCCATCATGAAATGAACCCTAGAAAGACGATTGAAACAGATTTCAAACTGCTGTTAAAAATCGGCGGAGCCACTATTTTGCCGCTCGCATTCATCATGCAGCAGCCTGACTTGGGTACATCTCTTGTTATTCTTGCAATCATGACAGGGATCATCCTTGTCTCGGGGATAACATGGAAAATCATCGTCCCTATTTATGCTTCGATTACATTCCTGGGCGGGATTGTCATTTCCCTTGTCATATGGGCTCCGGAATTACTGGAAAAATATTTAAATGTGAAGCCTTATCAATTCGGACGGATATATGCATGGCTTGATCCGTATAACTATTCCAAGCTGGAAGGATTCCATTTGATCAATTCCTTGAATGCGATTGGATCCGGTCAGATTTTTGGAAAGGGCTATAATGACGGAGAAGTATATATCCCCGAGAACCATACCGACTTCATCTTCAGTGTCATTGGTGAAGAATACGGGTTTATTGGTGCAAGTGTGGTCATCAGTCTCTACTTCCTGTTAATCTATCATCTGACCAAGACGGCTCTGGACACGAAAGAACAGTTTAATGCCTACGTATGTGCAGGGATCATCTCGATGATTACATTCCACGTCTTCCAAAACATCGGTATGACGATTCAATTATTGCCGATCACAGGTATCCCGCTTCCCTTCATCAGTTACGGGGGGAGTTCCTTGATGGGGAACATGCTGGCTCTGGGTATTGTATTCAGTATGAGGTTCCATCATAAAACGTATATGTTCTCTTCTGAAGATTCATAGCAATTAATGTTGTATTTATCTCCAAACTGTGTAAAATAATATCTAACTATATACAAAATATTCTATGATGAAGAAAGTAATTCTGACGTGGATCCATTAGCGAACCAGGGGTGGTGCAAGCCTGGTGTGAAACCCGGAATGAAGCGCACTTCTGAGAAGTCTTTCCCGAAACCAGTAGTGAAAGACCGGTTTGCACCGTTAACCTTTGAGCGCCTTCGGGAAAAAAGAGTGGTACCGCGAGAACA
>NZ_JABMCR010000353.1 GCF_013179555.1 Bacillus haikouensis | reverse complement strand
TCCGCAAATATGTGGACGATATGGTCACTGTCACCGATGAAGAAATTTCGTATGCCATGATGTTCATGCTGCAACGAGAGAAAACATTGGTTGAAGGCGCAGGGGCAGCATCTCTGGCTGCTGCAATCTGCCATAAAGTGAAGGTGCACGGAAAGAAAGTCGGATGTGTCATCTCAGGGGGAAATGCGGATCCAAGCAAAATCCCTGTCTACCGCGACTTATCCAAGATGGTCCGTCAGCTTCATTATATCGGATAATAGTAGGGCGGCTCCTGATCTTAAACAGAGATCAGGGGCGGTCCTCTGTTTTTAAAATGAGGTAGTTTCTAAGAAACTTCCGCTCCATTATAGGTGAATCGGGCGTTGTTCTGCCAAATTATCAACTGCTTTTTAATGAATAAGGCGTTTGAGGGGTGCTTACTCAATGTACTAAAACGTTATATTCTGGCTTATAAGATGATTGGACAATAGGAATCTTACAATTGGAAACGTCATTTTTCATTTAGGCATGTTAATAGGCAATATTAATAAAGAGATGAATTCCAGCTTTTGATTGGAGTGGAAGACTAATATTCCTGCAGGAGAAGTGGCCAAGGTGAGACTTGTCTTGCAGCTCTGGCGGCTAAAAGCTCAAGACATAAGCCTGGCATCCATAAAGGAAAAAAGCGCCTTTTTGGATGCCCTGTCTATGCTTTTCGCCTCTGAGCGAGCCGCCACGGGGTCACCCGCGGAAAGCGAAGTCTCCGGCGGAAATCAAAAACGGTATTGAATGTGAATAGTATTTTCCCAATCTGCCGGCAAAGAAAGCTCTTACATTCAGAAAATACGAAATTAGGTATTGTAATAGGAAATTATTTCTACTATAATGTCCTCTATATAAACACAAATGTACACGAGAAATAAACAATTGGAGGTTTTCGACTTATGGAATCAATTTCAATCGGACTTTTGGGACTCGGAACAGTTGGAGCCGGAGTTGTGAAAATCATTGAGAACCATCAGGATAAACTGTCGCATCAAATCGGCTGTCCTGTGAAAGTGAAAAAAGCCCTGGTTCAGGATATTGAAAAGGATAGAGGACTCACTATTGAGGATGGAATACTGACCCTTCATCCGGAAGACGTCCTGACCGATCCTGAAATTGATATTGTGGTCGAAGTAATGGGAGGAATCGAAGCAACGAAGGAGCATCTCCTCCAGGCATTGAAAAATAAGAAACATGTTGTGACGGCGAACAAGGACCTGATGGCTGTCCACGGTCCGGAGCTTTTGAAAGCTGCGTCTGCAAATGAATGTGATTTATTCTACGAAGCAAGTGTAGCGGGCGGGATCCCGATATTAAGAAGTTTAGTAGACGGCCTTGCATCCGACCGCATCACAAAAATGATGGGGATCGTCAATGGAACGACCAACTTCATTTTGACGAAGATGACGAAAGAGGGGCGCTCCTTTGAGGATGTATTAAAAGAAGCTCAGGATCTGGGCTTCGCCGAAGCGGATCCCACAGCTGATGTCGGAGGGCTGGATGCAGCAAGGAAGATGGCGATCATGTCGACATTGGGTTTTTCAATGAATGTGGACTTGGCCGATGTGAAGGTGAAGGGCATCACTGATGTGACGGCAGATGACATTGAATATGCAGCCCAATTCGGTTATACAATGAAGCTCATCGGATATGCCCACCGCGACGGAGAAAAGGTGGAAGTGAGTGTCGAACCGACATTATTGTGGGACGACCACCCGCTTTCATCCGTCAATGACGAGTACAATGCCGTTTATGTGTACGGTGAAGCAGTAGGGGAAACAATGTTTTACGGCCCGGGTGCCGGTAGTCTTCCTACCGCTACAGCCGTTGTTTCTGATATGGTCGGCATCATGAAAAATATGAGACTGGGCGTGACTGGGAAGAGTGCTGTAAATCCCCAGTTCCCTAAGAAATTAAAAGAACGGGAAGAAGTTTCGTCCCAATACTTCTTACGCCTTCACGTTCAGGATGAAATCGGAGTATTGGCGAAGCTGACATCAATCTTTTCAAATCATGGTGTGAGCTTTCAGAAAATCCTGCAAAATCCGTTAAATGGAGCAGGATATTCTGAAATTGTTCTTGTCACTCATAAAGCCTCACTTGATCGTTATGAAGATATATTGATGGAGCTGAAGGATTATCATGCGATCCATTCAATCGAAAGCTCTTACAGAGTGGAAGGAGGAGAGAAGGGATGAATTGGAAAGGCCTGCTGAAACAGTACGGAGAGTATCTTCCCGTCACAGACGAGACACCTCTTTTAAGCTTGAATGAAGGAAACACACCATTGATTGAATTGAAAACTCTGTCAGATGAATGGGGGATTGAACTGTTTGCCAAGGTTGAAGGAGCGAATCCGACAGGCTCTTTCAAGGACAGGGGAATGGTGCTTGCAGTTGCCAAAGCGATTGAAGACGGAAGCTCGACGGTGATTTGTGCGTCGACAGGGAACACTTCCGCCTCTGCCGCTGCTTATGCAGCACGAGCAGGTATTAAGTGCATCGTCGTCATTCCGGAAGGGAAAATCGCTCAAGGAAAACTTGCACAGGCCGTCATGTACGGAGCAGAGATCATCTCAATCGAGGGCAATTTTGACGAAGCACTTGAAATCGTCCGCGAATTGAGCAAGACCGAATCCGTGACGCTCGTGAATTCGGTCAATCCGTATCGTCTCGATGGCCAGAAGACTGCTGCGTTTGAAGTAATCGAAGGCTTAGGGGAGGCACCTGATGTGCTCGCAATCCCGGTGGGCAATGCAGGAAATATATCAGCCTATTGGAAAGGATTCAAAGAATTCCATCTTCGGAAAAAATCAACCCTTCCGCGAATGTTCGGGTTTGAAGCTTCAGGCGCGGCCGCCCTTGTCCATAACCGCGTGTTCCCGCAGCCGGAAACGATAGCGACCGCGATCCGGATCGGTAATCCGGCAAGCTGGGATTATGCAGTGGATGCTTTGAAAGAATCAAACGGCCATATCGACGAGGTGACCGATGAAGAAATTCTGGACGCATATAGATTTCTTGCAAAGAAGGAAGGGATATTTGCTGAACCGGCTTCATGCGCATCGATTGCAGGGGTTAAGAAGAGTCTTGATAATGGTGTACTTGAAAAAGGGAGCAAGGTTGTGGCGGTTTTGACTGGCAATGGCCTGAAGGATCCTGTTACGGCCATGGAATACAGTCCGGTTCAGCCGGTTAAACTTCCAAATGACAGAGAAAAGGTGAAGGACTACATTAAGGGAACGATCGGAGTATGAAGAAGCGGGAGGCTCGTTCCTGGAAAATTATCGTCCCGGCAAGCACGGCCAATTTAGGAGCAGGTTTTGATTCGCTTGGCTTGGCGCTCGACCTATTTTTGACAGTGGAGGCTGAAGAGTCGGAGTCCTGGCAGGTAACACCCCTGACACCTGAACTTGAGGCTTTCCCCTCTGATGAAACGCATTTTATCGTTGAGGTTGCAAAAGGTGTTGCTGAAGGGTATGGGAAAAGGATCAAACCTTGTCATTTATATGTGTGCAGCGATATTCCGTTGACAAGGGGCTTGGGATCGAGTGCAGCAGC
>NZ_JABMCR010000352.1 GCF_013179555.1 Bacillus haikouensis | reverse complement strand
GGTGTAAAAAAAATAGTAGCGATACAGAGTTATTAAAAGAATTAGAAGAAATACTTAGTAAAATGAACGAATATGAAACCATACAGAGTTTAGTAGAAGAAGATAATTTTTATCTAAAGATGTTATTTGAGGATTGAACTCTAACGTTATTATTGTCTAAACTTGGTATTCAGAAGAGGTGCAGCAGAAATTGAAGCAGATAAAAGAGTTTATTTATTCTACCGATATTGTTAATACGGCGACGATCTTGTCTGTAATCTTAGCAATTGTATTCTTTTTATATCAAGAATACAAAAAAAGGAAAGAGCATCAAAAGGAAATCTTGCAATTGAGAGACCAAGTAATTAATTTGGTAATTAGAAATCATGTGAATAGTGGAGTCAAGCTTACGAATATAGATTTGGAATCTTTCATTGATGGTTTTGAAAAAACGAAAAATTGCAGTTTGAGACTTAGGAGTGATGATATTTCAAGAATGGTATATGCAAAGGTATATGAAAATGAGCATATTGCTTCAGAATTGAGACTTGAGTTATTAAACCAACTTGAAGAATTAATCTCAAGCAATAAATATGAGGTTACAGTTGAACAACAATCTGAAAAAGATCAGACTTCAATTTCGACTTCAAGAATTTCTATAGTAGTTATTTTGTTCTTATTTATACTTTTATTACAAATGATTATTAAGTATTTTGATTTTGATTATTTTAAGGTAATAATAATGACCTCAGTAGTAATTATTATTTTATCAATACTTAAACCCGAGATAGATATAATTATAGGGAAATTGGTTAATGGTTTATTAAAATCTGAAAAGAATGAGAAAATACAAAATAGAGGAGATACTAATTTTGTTGTAAATAAAAAAAGAACAGTTAATTTCTCTTCTTCAGCACTAAAGAAGACGGTAAGTCAAAACATAAAATTTGAGGATTACTTTTTAGAAGCAGATGAGATTAGAAGAACATTTGAAAAGAGAATCTTAATTGAATCAATAATTAGACGTCTTTATTTATTGGTTTATAATGAAGATACAAAAATGCCTGTTTATAGAGTAATAAACAAATTAGTGGATGAAGGGGTTCTGCCAAAAGAATTAGCCCAAGAAGTTAATATCATTTACAGATTAAGTAGTTACGTAATTCATGAAGGACAAAAACCACCAGAGATAAATGAGTTTAATGAGTTAATTAATCCAATGCAGGATATTGCAGATATATTAAATGACTTATTAGAGAATTACAAAAGAAAAAATTTGTAATAAAAAGTATAAAGCAATCTTAAACTTATTTAAAATCCATAAAACATTCCCTCACCCAAACCGATATAAAGTATAAATAATTGGTTGAAAATAACCAAGGAGTGTTGGTATGTCCAGTCAACTAGTAACGCATCTACTAAATTCAACAACAACAGCGATTAAGTCAGTAGTTCCATTTGAAGTACAAATGGAAAAGCCAACTCTCTTTAGAGATAAGGATATCAAAACCGAATTAGGTGTTGTAATTGGAATTACAGGAGATATAAAAGGAACCATGTACCTGATGACAAAGAAGCATACAAGTAGCAGCATAGCTGAAAAAATGTATGGAGTCAGTGTAGAGGGGGATATGCTCACGTCATTCCAAGGAGAGTTTGGTAATATGATCTCCGGGAACATAAGTAGGATAATTTATAGTGAAAATGTTGAGATTGATATTACCCCCCCGACGGTAGTAGAGGGGAAAGTCACAACTAACGGTCACAAGGTTGCACTTAAATTGTCTGCAAGCATATTGAATGTTGGAGAAATGGATATCATATTGACTATACATTAATTAGAAAACCCCCGTTGAATAGGGGGTTTTGTTTGCTTTACGTGGAACATCGCTATCTCTTATGGAGAATTTACCCTTGAGTAAATAAGACTTTATTGAAATAATTGGTATTAAGCTAAAGAAGACATATGAAATTTAATAAGAGGGGGAGTGTCTATGAGTAACATAGATTTAGGTAACAGCATAGAACTGTCTGTAAGCGGTACTTTAACAGCAAAAGAATATAAAAAGTTTTCATCCTTTCATACTAGTAGATGGATACTGTGGATAACGATATCTACTTATATAGTATTCTTTCCATGGTTAATATACATTCTATATAAGCCAGGGGATATTTTTAATTTTGGAGACATGGCAGCAGTTCTTTTGATTAGTTCCACTGTTTCAGTTTGTATAGCAGTTATGATTTTTCTTTATGCAAAAGTAATTATTCGAGTTAAGGCAACTCGAGAATATAAGAGTGACCAATTGATAAAGAATGAACTCATCTATACATTTAGTGATACTGGGATACATCAAAAAAGAGGAAGATCAATAAATGATATTGATTGGAATGAAATTGCTGCTATTAAAGAACATCATTCAATGTTTCTTATTTATGTATCACGAAATAAAGCCATGATAATTCCAAAGAGATTTTTCGAATCAGATGAAGAAATAAAGCAATTTAAAAAAATGATTAACAAGAATGTTACTTCAGAAAAGAATAAAATAACTTAGCTACTACTTCCATTATAAGGGACTTTAATGAAAGTACATATAAAAAGCTCAGAGAAAATTCTCTGAGCTTTTTTTGGTGCAATTAGTTTAGTCCTCTTTATTCCTCTGCTTCGCCTGGAACACCACATATTCAAAATGCTTCTTAATTTCTTCAATATCTTCCTTGGAAAGATCTTTCCATTTTTCAATATCAAAGAAACCAAATTGTTCTATGCCGTATTCTTTAACAAGTTTGTTTACTTCTTCAAGGCTATCTTCTTTTGATTTAACCTTCTCTTCGCGACCAAGTAAATGATCAATTGTAACCTCAAAGTAGTCTGCTATTTTATTTAATGTGTCAAAATCAGGTTCACGATTACCTTGTTCATACATTGCATAAGTAGTTCGTGCAATCCCCAATATCTTTGCGATATCTTCTTGGCGCAGCTTTTTTGCTTTACGAAGTTCTATTAATTTGTTTTTTAACATTGGAACTCCTCCAACCAATTTATTCGTCCGGAATTTCGTCTTATATCGTTAATTATAGCGTCACATTTCGTGACAAAAAATATTTTACACAATAAGTGTAATTATGTGTTTACGATACACAAAATGTGACATATACTTTAATTACACAAAACGTGACAAAAAGGAGGTGATCTTATTACGAGGCAATGGTTGATACAAGAAAGAAAGAAAAAATCAATGACTCAACAAAACGTTGCAGTTAAAGCCAAGATAGCCAGAACAACTTATGCAATGATTGAAAGTGGAGAAAGAAACGCAACCGTTCCAAATGCTAAAAAAATCTCAAAAGTACTTGGTTTGGATTGGACAATTTTTTTTGAAGACGTATGTCACGATTCGTGTAATAAATTTAAGGAGGTGATCTAAATGAACCAGCCATCAGACGAAACAATCAAGAAAATCCTACGCTACTTTTTAAAAACATCAGTCCCAAGAATTCTTGAAGAGCGTAAAAAGAAATCTGAAAAAGTAAGTTAACTTCATTTTATGAAATAAACCCGAACATTAAAATCCATATATAGGTAAAGGAAGGAGCAACCTTATGAAAGTCATGGAAGGGGA
>NZ_JABMCR010000351.1 GCF_013179555.1 Bacillus haikouensis | reverse complement strand
TATCATCATCGTAATCAATCCCCGATTGACTGATTTCTTTTGCTTATTGATCTTATAGGACAGATATTCACGGGCTTCACTTGCCGCGCTGTCTTGTATTTCAAGTGTTTCTTCATCAATCACTTCCCGGGTTTTATTATTGCAGCCTGATAAAAAGACAAAAAGTGAAAGTGAAGCAATCATCCATTTTTTCATTTGACTCCCTCCGCACCTTATTCTATCACAAATCCTTTTTTATGCTGAATAGATACGATGAAGTTTTTTTGACTAATTATATTTAGTTCAATTTAATCCTAAGAAATTTCCGCTCAGGGATGCCTATCTAATTCAAAACGTATATTAATCATTCTCTTTTTGGTAAACCCCTTTGGGATATAGTTGTATAGACATTCTTGAATCACATCATCAAGTAACAACAAAAAAGACCACTCCTCCTGCTTAATTACTCTACAGGAAAGTGATCTTATTTTCGATAATACGAAAGCTTAACCAATCTGAGTGCATTTTAAAATGAAGGATTAACCTTTTAGGAAAATCTACGTGCATCATCATCTACAATCAAAAATCATATGATGAGCATTGAACCTTAGTAAAAGGGTTTTATTTCCCTTGTTGCTTGTTCATAGCGTTCATCATTTGATTGATTTTCTTTTGTGATGGTTTCTGGCCCATCTGCATCATCATCATGCGAAGCATTTGTTCATTAATCGGTGGATTTTTCTTTAAGTAGCTCATCATGTATTTACGAGCAATGAAAAATCCTAGTGCAATTCCGGCAAGTAATGCTAGAACTCCTACTAGAATAAGTAGCCAAGTCGTTGACATCTTCTTACTTCCTCCTTCATGTTGTCCTTATAAAAGTGTACTAAACCAAGGAACATTATACAATATTTCTGTCATAATTTCTTATTAATATATAAATTTTCTTTGTTTTATAGGTTTTAACCATCCGTAACGCTCATTTTTAATGTCGATTGCAAGTAATTGCCCCATGTTTCTCCTTAAAATTTCAAAAAATAAATATTCGCAGTCTTGGGGTCCCCATGCTTCTAGCGACATCGATTTTTCATTTAACAGAAGTGCAGCTCCGGAATCTTCTCTCTCAATTCTGGCAGTGGTGTCAATCCACTTTGACCCTTCAACCTTAACAAGTTCATGCTGCAATAATCTTTGTGTAGGAAGGTAAGGAATTGGCTTAGTGATGAATTCTACCTGTTTTGCAATAATTTCTTTCATTTCACCGGTACTGACTTCCCATTCAGAAAACAGCCCAAAGAACATTCTTTCACGTCCGTAGTAGTGGTTGGCAAATGATTCCTCAATCCAATAGATTTGATAACTTCTCACCTATGTATCCCCCCTACATTTCCTTGCATCTAGTATAAAGGAAGAAAGAGTTTGCAATTGTCAGAAATTGTAGAGAAAATACACTAGTTTTGTCGAAGGATCTCTCGTCCAAAGAATTATCTCTTGAAAATCATACCGTTCACTCTTATACGATTTTCAAATTATGGTGAGGGTATTGAAATTTTTTGTTTCCCCCGGCATCTTTGACAAGTAGAGTGGTTTCTTTATTTGATTAAACCAATCAGTACCTTTAATTGCAAAAAAAAGCTAACTCCTGTAAGAATTTTCGTTCCTAAGGAGTCAGCCATGATTCGAGTCAGAACTTATTGAAGTAACGCTTTAATTCTTGAAACAACATTGTCAGCAGTAAAGCCGTATTCTTCAAGTACTCTTTCACCAGGAGCAGAGGCACCGTATCCATTGATGGCAAGAATATCACCTTCTGTCCCCACATAACGGTCCCAGCCAAGTGGCACTCCCATTTCAATGGCAAGACGCTTCGTTACATTCTTAGGAAGGATTGATTCTTTGTACTCCTTGGACTGCCGTTCGAAGCGGTCCCATGAAGGCATGCTTATAACAGAAACACTGATTCCATCTTTTTCTAATGCATTTTGAGCTTCCACAGCAAGGCTGACTTCTGATCCGGTTGCGATCAATAATGCATCCGGCTGCTCTTTACCTGCTGGAGAGACTACATATGCACCCTTGTCCACCCCGTTATAAGCTTTATCAGAAGTTCCTTTTAACGTAGGTAGATTCTGACGGGATAATACAAGCATAGTTGGCTGATTAGAATTTTCCATTGAAAGCTTCCAGGCTGCAGCCACTTCATTTCCGTCAGCCGGTCTGATCACGCACAGGTTCGGCATTGCACGCAGCGATGCAAGCTGTTCAACTGGTTCATGCGTCGGACCATCTTCCCCGACCGCTATGCTATCATGTGTGAAAACATATGTTACAGGAAGCCCCATGAGTGCAGCTAATCGGATAGCAGGTCTTAAATAATCACTGAAAACGAAGAATGTTCCGCCGAATACTTTCAAACCACCATGTAATGCCATACCATTCATGGCACCACCCATTCCGAATTCACGAACTCCAAACCAGATGTTTCTTCCTTCATAAGATTCAGGAGTAAAGTCAGCTTCTCCTTTAATCATTGTTTTGTTGGATCCTGCTAAATCAGCAGACCCACCGATGAATGTTGGAAGTTTTTTAGCAATTGCATTCAATACTTCTCCAGAAGAAGCACGGCTCGCCAATGATTTACCTTCTTCATAGACAGGAATCTCACTATCCCATCCCTCAGGAAGCTCCCCCTTGATTGCAGTTTCCAATTGGACAGCTGATTCTGGGTGCTCTTCCTTGTATTTAATGAACAGATTTGCCCATTCCTCTTCTTTTTGGGAGCCCGTCTGCTGAATTTTTTCCTCAAAACGGCTGTATACTTCATCAGGTACATGGAAATCTTGATCAAATGTCCATTTATAAGCTTCTTTCGTAAGCTTCATTTCATCTTCTCCAAGAGGAGCACCGTGTACATCCGATTTACCTGATTTATTCGGAGCACCGTAACCGATTACTGTCTTCACTTCAATCATGGTCGGACGGGATGTATCTGCCTGAGCATCTTCGATCGCTCTTGAAATTTCATCTAAGTCATTCCCGTCTTCCACTCTGATGTATTGCCAGCCATACGATTCAAAACGGCCTTCTACACTTTCAGAGAAAGACTTATCCAGCTCCCCGTCCAAAGAAATATCATTTGAATCATAAAGGACAACCAAGCGTCCAAGTTTAAGGTGAGCCGCTAATGAGGCTGCTTCGGAAGATACACCTTCCATTAAATCGCCATCACCACAGATCGAGTATGTATAATGATCCACTAAATTGTAATTATCCTTGTTGTAGGTCGCAGCTAAATGTCTTTCTGCAAGCGCCATCCCGACTGCCATGGCGATCCCTTGACCAAGAGGTCCAGTAGTGGCTTCCACACCTGGAGTATGTCCATATTCCGGGTGTCCCGGTGTTCTGCTTCCCCATTGACGGAATTCCTTCAGGTCATCCATGGAAACATCATAACCAGATAAATGAAGAAGGCTGTAGAGCAGCATGGAACCATGTCCAGCAGACAAAACAAAGCGGTCTCTGTTGAACCACTCAGGATTTTTAGGATTATGGTTCATAAAGCGTGTCCAAAGGGCATACGCCATAGGTGCTGCACCCATAGGCATTCCCGGGTGTCCAGAACCTGCTTTTTCAATTGCATCGATAGA
>NZ_JABMCR010000350.1 GCF_013179555.1 Bacillus haikouensis | reverse complement strand
GTGATGGACGTCAAATCGAAACAGTTGGAACTTACAACCCGGTTGCTAAGCCAGCTGAAGTGAAAATCGACGAAGAGCTTGCTCTTAAATGGTTATCAAATGGTGCGAAGCCATCTGACACAGTTCGTAACCTATTCTCAAAACAAGGCATTATGGAAAAATTCCACAATGCTAAAAACAGCAAGTAATCGATCAGATCGATGAAAGATCTTATTCTAACGATTGTGAAACCCTTAGTCGACCGTCCAGACGATGTCCGTATCGATATCGAAGAAGGATCCAATGGAATAACTTATAAGTTGACTGTTCATCCTGAGGACATGGGCAAGGTCATCGGGAAACAAGGGAGAGTAGCTAAATCGATTCGAACTGTGGTATACGCTGCAGCAGGATCTTCACAACAGAAGAAAATCTTCTTGGAGATTGTTGAATGAGACCGGTAAATTACCGCATTCAATCCACTCTATGAGAGCAGGGGACTGACCCAGAAAAAGGTTCATACAGCCTTATCAAGTCAGTCCCCTTTTTCATATCTTTAAACACATACAAAAAGATAACTCCCTAAGAAAGCACCCTTTATCAAGTCATCAGCGGGGGTGAAATAAGGAGGGGACGAACGTTTGAATATTATACATACGATAACAGTGAAACAAGTACTGACAGAAAGCACGAAACAAGCTCTTTCAAAACGATATGAGAATCAAAAACACTATTTGAAACGAGAGCATGAACAGCTTCAATTCGAATGGAAAAAAATTGAACGTTCAAAAAAATATCCTTCCCATAAATTAAGCCAGCACTTTCAAAAGGAAATGAATGAGAAGCTTGAGAAAATCAAGCTGTTGGATTTTCAGTTGGAGCAGTTGGATATCCTGCCCATCGGCAGTGAATTGAAAGAGAAAGAAGTTCAAGGTATGATAGATATTCAAGTTGGTGACAATTGGGATGAAGAGACATTATCGAAATCAATTATTATAGAAGATGGAATCGTAAAAGAAATTCGGTGACAACACGAGGTGGTAGTATGGAAAAATGGTTTAATGTCGGTAAAATTGTAAATACTCATGGGGTCAAAGGCGAGGTGAAAGTTGTTTCAAGCACTGATTTTCCTGAGGAGCGTTATCAAAAAGGGAATAACCTTCACCTTTTTCTTCCTAATAGGAAAGAACCTGTTTCGTTAGTCATTGAATCTCACAGAACGCATAAAAATTTTGATCTCTTAACGTTTGAGGGATTCAACGATATCAATCAGGTGGAAATATTCAAAGAGGGTATTCTCAAGGTTCAGGAAGATCAGCTGCAGGATCTCGAAGAAGGTGAATATTATTATCATGAGATTGTCGGCTGTAAAGTCGTAACCGGCGAGGGTGAAGAGATAGGTACAGTGAAAGAGATCCTGAGCCCTGGGGCAAACGATGTATGGGTGGTGAAGGGAGAGAAAGGCAAAGAGCATTTGATCCCTTATATTGAGGATGTTGTCAAAGAAATTGATATTGAAAAAGGTTATATAATGATTGAACCTCTGGAAGGGTTGCTTTCATGATGAAAATAGATGTATTGTCACTTTTCCCTTCCATGTTTCAGGGGATTTTTGGAGAGTCGATCCTGAAGAAAGCCAGTGAAAAGCAGGCTGTTTCATATAATGTAGTCAATTTCCGCGAGCATGCCGATAACAAACATAGCCAGGTGGATGACTACCCTTATGGCGGGGGGGCAGGAATGGTCCTCAAACCACAGCCGATATTTGATGCAGTCGATAGCCTCAAAAGCGAAAATGATACAAAACCACGTGTCATCTTGATGTGTCCTCAAGGGGAACCCTATACTCAAGCTAAGGCTGAGGAATTAGCAAAAGAAGAGCATCTGATTATCATTTGCGGTCATTATGAGGGATATGACGAGAGAATCCGTGAACATGTAGTCACGGATGAAATTTCAATCGGCGACTACGTGTTAACTGGCGGAGAACTTGGTGCGATGGTGGTCATCGATAGTGTAGTCAGGCTGCTGCCGGGGGTTCTTGGTAACGAAGATTCACCGATACTGGATTCGTTTTCTTCAGGACTTCTTGAGCATCCTCATTATACACGTCCGGCAGATTTCCGGGGAATGAAAGTACCGGATGAGTTAATCTCCGGTAACCATCGATTAATTGAAGAATGGAGAGAAAGGGAGAGTTTAAGAAGGACGTTCGAAAGAAGACCGGACCTATTAGAGAATCACTCTCTATCGGATAAACAAAAACAATGGATAGAGAAATGGAAAAAGTCCAGATAACTATTGCTTCCTGACAATCAATATGTTACTATATTCTTTGTGGCTTGGGGAGTTATCCACAATGCCACTGATCCCGATGTTCCGCTGCAATCCATTGCTTTTGTATGAGCATCTGTTGGAAGGAGTTGAATAAGATGCACAAATTAATCGAAGATATTACTAAAGAACAACTTCGCTCTGATCTACCATCTTTCCGTCCTGGTGATACAGTACGTGTACACGTTAACATCGTTGAGGGTACTCGTGAACGTATTCAGGTGTACGAAGGAGTAGTAATCAAACGCCGTGGCGGCGGTATCAGCGAAACATTCACTGTTCGTAAAATTTCTTACGGTGTAGGTGTTGAGCGTACATTCCCTGTACACACACCAAAAATCGCTAAACTTGAAGTTATTCGTCGCGGTAAAGTCCGTCGTGCGAAACTTTACTACCTGCGCAACCTTCGCGGTAAAGCAGCTCGTATCAAGGAAATTCGATAATCAAGAACGTTTGGAAAGGAGCTTGGAGACAAGCTCCTTTTCTTCTTGTTTACAGGGCGTAAAATTGACTCTCTGATTGATTCGGAGTAGTTGGGGCTAATGGAGTAATTCCTCCTTTTTTAATGAGAAATAATGGATTTTCTAGTAGAATAGATAAGGATAGGAAATTACATTGGGTGGTGGATGTGTTGGCGAAAGAGAAAAACGAATGGTGGGAGTGGATGAAAGCTCTTCTGATTGCCGTTGGATTGGCAGCAATCATCAGATATTTCTTATTTGCCCCAATTGTAGTAGACGGGTTATCTATGATGCCTACCTTACATAACGGAGATCGAATGATCGTCAGTAAACTCGGTGAGCCTGAACGCTTTGATATTGTTGTATTCCATGCCCCTGAGCAGAAAGACTATATCAAGCGGGTAATCGGTTTGCCTGGAGATAAAATAGAATATAAGAATGATACATTATATGTAAACGGGAAAGCATATAAAGAGCCCTACTTAAAAGAATATAAAGATCAGGTTAGTGATGGGCCGTTAACAGAAGACTTTTCTTTGAAAGATATCATAGACAGGGAAACCGTACCCGAAGGTCAGATCTTTGTGATGGGTGACAACCGCCGGTTCAGTAAAGACAGCCGTCATATCGGAACGGTTCCATTTGAAGAAGTGATCGGTGACACGAAGTTTATTTATTGGCCTGTTAAAGATATGGGATTAGTGAAATAATAAAAGCAGTTTGGAGGTGGTTATATGACCATTCAATGGTTTCCGGGACATATGGCTAAAGCCCGCAGGCAGGTAACCGAAAAGTTAAAGCTGGTCGATATCGTCATCGAACTTGTTGATGCTCGAATTCCCTTATCATCCAGAAATCC
>NZ_JABMCR010000035.1 GCF_013179555.1 Bacillus haikouensis | reverse complement strand
GTCATAATTGACATTGCCACGATCATCGAAAGAATGCCGAAAGTAACCAATGCAATCATCAAACCAAGCAAAATGACAGCATACATACCTGAACGCAGATCGGCATTTGATTTAACGTTTCTTGTATGTTCAGTAGTAAAGTAAAAATCACTTGATTGTACTCTCTTATTGAACTCCTGGCCGGCAACCAATAGTAATATGTCTCCTGGTTTTAATATGATATCGCCTATTTTTGTCTTCATCCGCTGATTTTGCCTGTGGACTGCAATGACTGCTGCATCATATCTGCTTCTGAATTGGGTTTCCTTAATTTTTTGGTGAAGGAGGGGGGAATGATGGGAAATAACCGCTTCCACCAATTTATGTTTTTTTGGAAAATCTTCTCCGATGGAACCTTGGAGTTCCAGTCCCTTAGTTTGTTGAAGTTCAGCAATTGTTGTGATATCACCTGTAAAGAGTAATCGGTCGCCTGCTTTGAGAACAGTGCTATTTGATACAGGTGCAATGGTTTCCTCATCTCTGATGATACTCACGAGGAACAACCCTTTTAAACTCCTTAATCTGGCTTCCTTAATGGTTTTATGAAGATATGGATAATCTGTTGTAATCAGTGCTTCCCCTGTAAACTCCCTCAACGACTCAACCACCCGCATGGAATTGGTTTTCCGGTCGGGAAGCAGATAAGGACTTAATAGAATCAGATATACCAACCCAAGGATCGTTACAGGAATCCCTACCTTTGCCAGTTCGAAGAAGGTAAATCCCTTAAAACCATTATCCAGAAGGAGTCCATGAACTACTAAATTGGTGGAGGTACCGATAAGTGTGATCATCCCGCCCAAAATGGTTGAATAGGATAGAGGAATAAGAAACTTCGATGGTGATAGACCGTGATCTTCACACCATTTCCTGATGATCGGGGTAAAAGCGATGACTATAGGTGTATTGTTGATGAAAGCAGATAGTAAAGAAACGGGAGGGAGGAGCCTGATCAATGAGAGCTTTGTGGAGGATGAATGTGCCAGCAGCCTCTGGAAAAGCTTATCGACTATTCCGCAATTTTGAATCGTCCCTGCGATAATGAAGAGCAGTCCGATCGTAAGCATGCCTTCGTTGGAGAAACCTTTGACTGCCTCCTTTACTGTAACAACCCCAGTCAATATAAAGACCAGAAGAGTTGAAGGAATGATGATTGCAGGCCTTCCGATTTCCAGTACGAGGAACGAAAGCATCAAGAGCAGAACAGCGGCCACAAAATAAAATTCAATCATAGTGATGTCTCCTTTGCTATTCCGCTGTCGAATCCCTGTTTTGCATCTCTGCAGTCAGCACCTCAATCACTTCCGGTCTTGAGAATTCCAATGGAGGTACCTGTCCATTTTTCAGCATAGCCCGCACCTTTGTGCCGCTCAGGTGGATGTGTAAATCTTTATCGTGTGGACATGTTTTAGACGTCGCCATTGAAGCACACTTCTTACAATAGAAGGCATGTTCAAACCTCAGGATTTCTATGTTTAGCTCTTCTTTTAAAAATTGGTCAAAAATCTCCTGTGCATCATACGTTCCATAGTAATCTCCGACACCTGCATGGTCCCTGCCCACAATGAAATGGGTGCATCCGAAGTTTTTCCGTACAATGCTGTGAAAAACAGCTTCTCTTGGACCTGCATATCTCATTGCAGCGGGAAAGACTGATAAAAGCACCCTGTTAGGCGGGTAATAATTCTCCAACAGGACTTTATAGCTCTTCATGCGAATATCTGCAGGAATATCATCCGGCTTGGTGTTACCGACAAGAGGATGGATAAGTAAACCATCTACATTTTCAAGTGCTGTTTTCTGAAGGTATTCATGTGCACGATGTATCGGGTTGCGTGTCTGGAAGGCGGCGATTGTACGCCATCCAAGAGTTTGAAAGGTTTCTCTCAGTTGTTGAGGGGTCTGAAATTCACTCGTGAATATATGTTTGGGTTTATTGACCAGTGTCACTGGACCTGCTACATAATAATCTCCTTTTTCGAACACTTTTTTTACTCCGGGGTGGTTTGGGTCGGTTGTTTTATATACGAATAAGGCTTCTGCTTTCTTACTGTATTCATAGATCTCCTCTATTTCCAACACTCCATATATGACTCCATCACCGCCCCTTAATGAAACGGCTTGTCCGATCGACACCTGATCTTTTATTTCTTTAGATATAGATAGATTTATCGGGAGACTCCATATATCTCCGCTGCTGAGTCTCATCTCTTTTAGTACCTGGAGATAATCTTTCTGGTTCATGAACCCTTTTAGTGGACTGAATGCGCCCGTGGAAATCAGAACCAAGTCTGAAAGGCTCCAGGAATCCAGTTTAATAGAAAAAAAACTTTTCGCCTTTTCTGCTATTTGAGTTCTGCTTTCGCCTTCTGCCACCCTGTTGATGAGGGTGCCTCCGTGTGGAGTTATCATAAAAATCTTTCTCCTTTCCTTACTTGATGCGAATACAAATATTCTCTCTATTATTTTATGTAAAAGTCAATATTCGGAGAGGGCACATCACAAAAATAATCAAATACCTATATATTCATAAATTAGTAAACCGAATCATAAAATGAAAAGATACTAATCTCGAGAAAAAAGGGTGATTCGCTTGAATCTAAAGCTATTACTTAATGGTGAAGAATGGGGGGAGGTCTCCTACGATTCAGTCCCTTCACTTCAGTATGTTTGTGCAGAGAATAACCTGGAGTTCAACTTGATCGAAAACACACGAACCATTGAAATCTGGAGCTGCTTAAAAGGAAAAACAGTATGGTTATCCATTACTGGTTCTACACAGGATGTAGAAATAAATATGAAAGAACAATTAGAATCATTTCTAGACCCATATGGGATCAAAGTATCATTGGTGGAGCAGAACACGACCTTTAACGAAGACGACTTGTATATGGAAGTGTCCCTATCTGGGAGCGATGGAGGAAAGCCATCTCTTTATATAGGTTTGAACAGCAGGCTTAGCTCAACCGATTTTTCAAAAATACTTTATTTATATCGGGAATATATTGATTTTAAAGGGTATAAATTATTGTCGAACTCCCATAACTGCGCCCACCTTAAATGCATCGTCCAATTTAAGAAGAGTGAAGAACAATTGAATCAATTAAAGTTCTTGCTAACAAACTGTGTATTGAAATCTTTTATCAAAAACAGAAAAACATATGTAATCGATTTGAATTTAATCAATTTACTATCTGTCGTGAAGAACCGAATACCATCTGGAATTAAATCAGCAGAAATCAAAAATACTGCTAAAAAAACAGAGGTAATCAGCGAAGATGAATATGAACAAGCAAAGTTAAGAAAGAGGAATAAAAAGAATATACCAAAGGACCCCAAAGCAGAGGTTTACTTCGATTACAACTTGATCCCAAACCGCAAAACGGAAAAATACACCCTTAAGGCAGATTTCATCATTAAAAACACAGGGACTGCTGTTCTTCATAATCCCAAAATATGTTTCAGAGTCAACCCACCTGAAAGAATTGAAATAGGCGGACAGATCCTTCCTCCTGAAATGAGTGAAATTTTCTCCGTGCAAGGGGAAATGGGAGCGGAAGGGTGGAAGTACAGCGGAAAAGATTGGCTGGAGAAAGCATATTCAACCGGAGAATACTGGATAGAGCCGATTCAGGATATGGAGCTTCATCCAGGAGAAACAACAGGTATTGAAGGAATTCAATTCACGATTGATAACCTCAATGAGCAGGAATCTTCCACTATACTGGGGTTTGTATTATTTGAAGATCAAGAACTTCAGCTAAGCTCAAATAATAAAATAATGATTACATTTTAACTGAAAACGATGCCACGGAATCTACTGTGGCATCGTTTTTTTATTTATTTTCATCCTTTATGAAATAATGATCCTTCGGAGCTGGAAGTTTCTCTGCAGAAGATTTCTGACGTGCTGTAATGATATGATTCTGACTGCGTTTTTGGCTCTCCACCATTCTTTTGAGTTCCAATAAGCTGTGTGTCAATGTGGAATTATATTCCCGTATGGAGTCGACCTCTGTAAGAAAATCAAGAAACCTTTGTTCCACTTGCTTAAACTTTCCCTCCAGTACATCATTCTGTATAGTAAAGTGAATTTCCTGTTCCTGCTCAACCGCTTCAATTCTTTCATCCTGCAGTTTAGTTCGTTGATCGATATCTGCAAATTGAGAGGAAAGCCACCATTCGTTTTCTTCAAAATGTTTTTGATATTGACTTATAAATGTTTTAATGTATTCCATTTTTTGCTTTTCTGCTTCTATTAATTGATTCTTTGCAAATTGCAATGAATCAAGGGCATGTTTTCTCTCTGACATTACCTTTTCTAACTCTTCGGTTTTAGTCATCAGGTTATAGAAAAGTTCTTTTTTCGTATCTTCAGAATGAGCCAATGCTGAGTTCAAATCTGAAATATGCAGTTTTTTACTTTGAATTTCACTGTTTAAGCTGTCTATTTTTCTTAGGTGCAGGATGTTTTCCTCCACCAGGGATTGATTTTTATTGAATAGATCCTGCTGGTTCTTCTTGATTTCCGATATTTTTTGAGTTAATTGTTTTTTTTCAAGCTCGATGGAAAGGAGTTCTTGTTGAAGGTCATTTTTGGTCACTTGATGCTGCTGCAATAACTCTTCCTTGCCATGTAAGGCGTCATGAAGAGCCCTTACTTGACTTTCAAGCTTCTCTTTGCCTTCTTTAAACAGGTTTCGGTCATTAATGAGTTCCCTTTCAACTGTTTCGTTCTCATCTATGCTGCGGCAGGCAAGCGTTAATTCCTCCCGCACCTTTCGAAGTTGATCCTTATGGTACTCATTTTCAGCATACAAATAACTGCTTTTTAGAGTTCGAATCGTTTTATTCAAATTATATATCTCAGATTTCAAATAAAGGACCTCTTGATCAGAAATCGTGTACATCGGTGGTAATTTAGCATCCTCCTTTATAACAATCACCTCCTAAAGACTTTTATTCTATAGTATGGATCCAATCTGGTAACGTTACAAAAAAACAAGCTGTTTAAATTGCTTAAAAGTTATTGTGTATAAGTTCTTATAATATTTCATAGATTACTAGAAGCAGTGCTATAAATATGTTGAAGCCTACCGACAGTCGTCCACTCATTTCTTCAAAAAAATCATAGATTATAGTAAGTCAGTAGAAAAGGAAAATTCACTATTTTTAATGCGCTTATGGCCTTTTCCATTGATTAATTTATGACTATCAGGAGTGAATGGATATGAAAAAGAATACAGGCTGCGGATTTGGCCATCACGGATGCCCTCCACAACCATCAAACGATAAAGCAAAATCAAAAAGCTTATCTACAGACACATTCGTACCAAATATTGACTTGGAAGAAGTAACGGTTGTTCTTGGTGATGTATTTCTTCAATCTTTAACAGAAGCGGATATTTATCTTCCAACGTATGCAAGTGCAATTAAGAACATTGAGAAAAACGTCTCGCTCACCCAGTGTAAAGCAATTCCTGTACCAGGGTTCCCGGATTTCGTGAAATTATTTGTAGAGGGGATTGTCCACAAGAACATTCAATATGTTGAAGGTTCATACGGAGTAGTTAAAGATTATAGTATTGACATTCCTTTTAAAGCGTATGATCGAGTGAGACTTGCTACTCCCGTCAATAGTCCGTTCGGAATTGACTTCAGCATTAAGGAAAACGTGTTGCAAAGAAGGGAACTTGCCAAGGACGGAATGGGAGCTAACCGTTGCGAATTCGGATCATTGACATTTGAAATCAATAATGAGCCGATAAATTGCAAACTTCTTGCTTCTGCAGTAAATCAGTGGGATATTACCGAAAACTTTGACAATTGGGGACGGTTTAATAAGATTACAGAAAAAATGGACATCAACCTTCTAATTAAATTAACTCAGAAGAGACAACAATTGTCTGGAGATGCTGATACAGCTGGAGGAGAAGAGCAGCAAGGTCCAGAAGTTGTCTTTAATCGTTTCAGGAACATCATCCAGAAATAATGGTGTGATTAACTGGATCACGTGTCCTAAAAGGCATTTAAAATGAATACGGAGATAACTGTGAGTAGATCGAGTGACGAGTTGAAAAGGGGATCACCTTGAGAGTGAGCCCCTTCCTCTTTATACATATCATTGAAGCGAATCATCCAAATGGACCTGAATAAATTGTTCTTGGGTTAAATGGAGGCATAACTGCAAACAACCTTGAATTTTTAAGGTTGATTTTCCATTTTGCTTTAAAGGTTCATGTTGACTGATAAATGTGAATTCCTGTAGAGAATGTTGAATTGAATCACAGAAGGAATAATGACATTCATGATGAGTGGTTGATTCTTGGTTACTATCTGCTTGGAACGTGTATTCTCTCTGATCACTTTTAGGGATATTTGGTGGAAGTATCCAGCATGTGGATTTGGTGTGATTCCATTTAATCGGGATTTTGATAGAGTGAATAGAACCTGTTTCCCCGGGACTCACATATTCAATCGCAGCTACAAGCTTCCCTTTCACAAATACAATAGCATCAGGAATAGAGGTATGTGTCTTAAGAGATTTGATGGACCAATGTATGGACTGTATATGTTCAATTGGAAACGGGAATTCATAATCTTCATAGATGGCGACTTCAATCTGCAAAGTAGACAGTACAACTGGAATTTTTACAGTTAAAGAACGTAAGTCAGGTAAGGTGGTTTCGATCACATTTTCCATTTGGTCCGGTGAAAATAGTTCATTTTCGAAACGCTCTTTTAATGCAGTCAGATTCGGATGTTCATGTTGTGCTTCCTCGACATCATCATGATTTTCGTTTATCATTTCCCGCTCTGTGGAAATTTTTTTGAGAACGGAGGTTAGGGAATCAATGCAATGAACTAAATCAGTGTTTTTACTTTTCATCTGACTCGATTTATTTTCACAGTATATTGATTCTAAGTAGTGACTAAATGAAGGCAGGTGATTTTCTTCATGTTCAAACTCAAGATTCGAATACGTTTCTTCTTCAAGTGCAAAAGTGGAAGAATCATTCGAACTGTCAATTAGTTCTTGGTCGTTTTCTTGTTCCTGATGGAGATTTCCTTCTTCCTCCATCTCCTCCTCCAACATCATGAATATCTCTTCTCGAATCGACACAGATTCATTTCCCACTTTTGTACCCTCTATGAGAACTTCTTCATCCACAGAGGGATCGATTCCTTTATTTTCATCTGAAGTTGAATGACCGATGTTGTTCCTGTTATCAAATAAATCCTTTTCGGTTTTATCGGGAATCAAGTCCTGAGATTCGTGTTCATCATCCGCATCCACCGATTCATCGGCCTTGCTCAAATTATTTCCCTGGTTTACCCCTATATCCATCACCTTAGGAGGAGGAAAAAATGTTGGATGGGAATGAGTTTTCTCCTTTGACTCCTTTGGCAGGATTGTATCTTTTGTTAGATTATTTTTATTCGTTTCCAGACCTTCAACGGAAAGATCATGCTTCTGATTTAGATTAAATAGAGAAAATGAATAGTGAGGTGAATTATTATTGGGCAATCTTCGACTGTTACTTTCGTTTTCTTCCATTTTTTTCAAAAAATAGTCATCTGCATCATTATGCTCATCTCTCATAATCATGGTGATTGGTGCACTTCCACATCACACCTAATCATTTTCCTCCTCTCTAAAAATGAATGAATAGTCATGATCAGTCGCAATCATCATTCGTGGTGGAAGTAACCCGTATCTGTTGGTTCTGAAGGACTTTCACACAAATATCTATGACCATTTTTTCTTCTATTGTGCGGAAGCAGCCTTCTCCAATTGGACCGGAATAAGGGAGCGGACTTCGGTCAATTGCTTCATCCCATTCGATGATTTTACTTGAAACTAACTCACAGTACGGGATTTCATTGTAGAATTGATGGCTTTCCTGATGAAATTGAGATAAATCATGGGTAAGTAATTCATCTTTCTCAGGGTACCCGGAAGACAGGGGTTTCGAAATAAGAAAATCAAATTCTTGGCGCTTATTCACTTCTGGCATGACGGGCATGGATAAGAAATGCTTAATGTCTGTCACACATTGAAAGGGTATATCTACTGTGTAAGAGTGAAGATCTGAGGCAATCGAAGAATGGGAAGTATCTTCAATTTCTTTACAAGGGCTTGCATATTGGATGTTTTTTCGTACAAAACCTTTTACAAAGAGTTTATTAGAAGGAAGAAGAAGTCTGCACTGTGTTAATTTTATCGTTTTTTTAATATCTTTAATTTCCAAAACGGATTCTGGAAAGGTAATCGTCGCATCTACATTTACCTGTAGTGTCAGTTCAGCCAATACGACAGGTACCTTGGTCACGATTTTTCCGATACTGACTTTTGGTTGATGACAGTGGTTTTTACAATCATGCACATTTGACGTTGCATGACAATCGGACATTTTATGATGATTCTCAAACATAAGGAACCTCCTAAAGCAAGATAATTCCATATTATGATTTAGATCGATAGTTGTTTGGGCCAGAGCCTATATGTAAGATGAGTATTTACTTGAGAACGATACACACCCGCTTTGAGAAAGGTAAAAAAGCACTCCCCCTAGAGTAGGGGGAGTGCTGGTAATATTAGGCATCTGCGTCTAATGCATCAATACGAACCTGCTGATTTTGTAATACTTTAATGGTAAAGTTGAGTGACATTTTTTCAAGCATATTGTAGAAATACCCTTCACCTACAGGACCTTCAGATACACGGTCTGTGGATTCATCCCACTCTAGAATGCTGCTGGAAAGCAGTTCACAATAAGGAAGCTGATTATAGAATTGATTGCTGAATTGATGGAACTGGGAGATATCATTGGATAGAAATTGATCCTTTTCCGGAAAGCCTGTCCCTAAGTTTTGAGCTCTAAAGAAGTCAAATTCCTGACGATTATTCGTTCTAGGGAGTTGGACTGGAGAATCCAGGGTAATCGTAGTCATACATTTAAAAGGGACACGGACCGTTAATGATTTAATGTCAGAAGATACACAGGATCCGTCGAATCCAGATCCTCCGCATGGTGTTGCATATTGAATGTTTTTGCGCACATATCCTGATAATAACAAAGGAAATTGTGCACCATCCTCACTGAAGTCGCCATTGCTGGTTGGAATCGTCATTAAACGGCACTGTACAATTTCAACATTCTTTTTTACATCTTTGATTTCCATAACAGGTTCAGGAAATGTAATATGTGCTTCAAGATTGCTGGAAACACGATATACTCCTAAATCCACTGGTACATGGACAGTTCTTTCACCTGCCGGGGTTAGAATGGGATCTACGGTTGTATTGTCGCAGTGATCGAGTGAAGCAGACTTATCTACGTTCACACAATTTTTATTCTTATGGTAATCACTCATTTTTTTTCCTCCTATTTGATAAACAATATTTAAACTACACTTTATTGTATGCTGATCGAATCTATTAAGAGTGGATATATGAATCAGTATAAAAGTGGAAATTTACTAGGGAAAATCTTCTTAGTAGAAATAACGCTCTTCGATTTTGCATTACTGCCCTGAAAAATTTATGACTGGGTACGTGCACAGATGTTTTCTATCCCGGCATAAGCTTTAAGGAAGGAGGAGGATGTAATGGATAGGTATAATTATGCAGCGGTTGACTTGGGTAACAGCTTTTATAAAGCAATTGTTTCAACTAAAGGTGAAGTGAGAGAGTACTCCATGCCGAATGCAATTGCCTTATTTGATGAAGAGTTTTATGAGAAACCTTACGATGACGAGGATGTTTTACTACAAGACAATTTGATTGTGGAAGTGAACAGTTCAGCGCTTCATGAAAAAAGAGATACGTTTTATATCGGTAAAGCAGCAGCCAGACAGCGTAATGTGAGTTTAACATCCTTGAATAATCAGAAAGTAGATGAAGACCGTACTTACACCATTTTATTTGGCATGTTGGCACATCATGCTGCACTGAACAGCCAATCTGATACAGATGTATCCTTTGAAATCGATCAATTGGCGGTATCTTTGCCGACTACTCAGTATAAAGAGCGGAAAGATACGTTGAAAAGCCGTCTAATCGGGACTCATACAGTATATCTTCACAAGGTTCCAGGAATGATTGCTCCTAAAGAAATTATTGTAAGACTTCATATTAAAGATGTCATAGTCGGGGCTGAAGGAGCCTGTGCTTACCTGGCGTTAACTCGGGATGATGAAACATTGGGAATTAAAGATGAAGCTCTCTTGCAGGAGACTGCCAAAGGGATCCTTATCGGGGACCTGGGAGGGGATTCAGTGGATTTTGTAGGAATCAAAAACAATAAGCCAGTGGCTTCCATTGAGGGTGAGCTTTTCGGGATCAACCAGTTTTTAGATCATATCATACAAAAAGTGAGTAAGTATGAGTTATACAAGTTCGACTCAAGGTCTGAGCTTGAGGAGAAGCTGGTGGCAGGTCAATCCGAGTGGTATGTAGAGCCATTCGCCGGTGTCAAAAAAGATATAAGTAAATATATCATTCCTCAATTGAAATCATTGTCCATAAAATACCTGGAACATTTCGATCGGATCCGAAATAGCTCAAATGAAATCAAAGGAGCGGTCAAATACATTGCAGTGGGTGGTGCCGCAAAAATTGCCGAAACCCATATTAGGGAAGCGGCCGTGAAATGGGCTGAAAGAGGCCGTCCTATCGAATTATATTTCCCGCCAAAAATGGAAAAATTAAATGTATCAGGATTAATGATCCTTGCAAAATTGAATCAATTAAAAAACAATCCTGTGCATATTGAATATACAAAAAGCTAAAGGGTGATGAGCATGCCTAAGAAATATGCAGATTACTTTCAGGATACGATTTTAACAATCCCGGAGAGCTTCGTAAATGTTAAAACAGGGGAAACAAAAGCCATCACTTCTAAGATAAAAGAGCAAGTCGCCTATCATGCAAAAAACAATACGTTGAATCATCTTGTTTTTTCAGCACTTCATGATTACTTGCATCACTCTAAACCTGTTCAAGTCAATATGACATCAGAACATGCTATATTAGAAGAACTAGTTGAATTAAAGAGATTGCTGCTTCAAAATGGAAATGATTCCAATGATTTCTCCAAGAGCTTAAATGAATCCACCATCGAAAGTCGAAAAGAACATGAACATACTACTGTTGGAATGAAAGAAATTGACGATTTACTTGAGGCTTTTGGAGGATGAAAAAGGTGAACGATTCTCGTTCACCTTTTATAATGCGGAATGTAATTATAAATGAACGGCAGGCAGGCAGGTAATAGCGCAGAAACAAGACAAGTCTACAGTTATGCAAATTCCCGTTTCCATCAAATCATTAACACTTTTGTGGTCTATCTGTTTACAAGGTGAGGAGAGTGCACATTTACTATCATGGTGATGGTGGGAATCTCCCTTATGATGGTCGGACTTAAATGTCAATAATTCAAGAGTCGCACATTTATGATCAAGGTCTATTAATTTGAATACATAGGTCTCAACGCACTTGAATGTCTTATCCTTTTTTGAATGACAATGATAGGTGGTAATACCAGTGCCTTTAAATGGCTTGCATCCACAATATAAAATAAACGGGATGGTATTCTTTTTGTATTTCTTTTTTTCACAAAGTAAATCCTCTATGGACTTTTTACAGGAAGAATCACAACCATGTTCTTTTTTCACTTTTTTCTGAGCTTCAAGGATTGCTTCTAAAACGTCACCTACACAATGATCAAAATGTCGGGGACGTGATTCACGGCATTTATAATTCTGATAATCTTCATGATAATATGTGTCATGAGCATTTGATTTTTGACTATAACTCATTATTTTACACTCCTTTACAATTTGCTACTAATTATCATACGTTGATAAGGGAGTATTCGATTGAGCCTCTAGCCTAAAACCAAAAAAATAGATTTAAAGTACATATTTGGTAGTTGTTCAGTCATTGGGGTTCATCGATAGGAGAGGCAGTTTGATTCCATATAAAATGAAACGATCATAATACATCAGATTTTCTAGCTAAAAGAGGAGTGAAACATTTCCAACACTTAAGCGACTCTATTGTATGTAGGAATGAAAACCTTTATACTATAGTAATGTGAAACAATGTACATCCTGTTAATTCGGCCGGCTATATATATAGAAGAAAACGGTTTGGTTATAGAGTTAGAAAGGGGAGTTTTTCATGAACGAAGAGCAACGCAAACACGGGCAGCAGGCGAAGTCTGATATTCCATCGGACAAAAAATCCGAAAAGGATTACAGTAAATACTTCCAAAGCGTCTACATTCCGCCGTCATTGAAAGATGCGAAAAAACGGGGAAAAGAAGAAGTGAAATATCATAATGATTTTGCCATTGAGGACCAATATAGAGGATTGGGCGAAGGCAAGAAGTTCTACATCCGTACTTACGGCTGCCAGATGAATGAACATGACACAGAAGTCATGGCCGGGATTTTCATGGCCCTTGGCTATGAGGCGACATACACGACAGAAGATGCAGATGTTATTCTGTTGAATACATGTGCCATCCGGGAGAATGCCGAGAACAAGGTATTCGGGGAACTCGGCCACTTAAAGCACTTAAAACGTGAAAAGCCTGATCTTTTAATCGGGGTTTGCGGCTGTATGTCCCAGGAAGAAGCGGTAGTAAATAAAATTCTGAAGACATATCATCAAGTAGATATGATTTTCGGAACACACAATATCCACCGTCTTCCACAGATCTTATCCGATGCCTATATGTCGAAAGCAATGGTCGTTGAGGTCTGGTCGAAAGAAGGGGATGTTATCGAAAACCTTCCTAAGGTCCGCCGCGGCAACATTAAAGCATGGGTGAACATCATGTACGGATGCGATAAATTCTGTACGTACTGTATCGTACCTTATACACGCGGAAAAGAACGGAGCAGACGTCCAGAAGAAATCATTGCCGAAGTTCGGCACCTTGCAGCACAGGGTTATCAAGAGGTCACGCTTCTTGGACAGAATGTAAATGCGTACGGCAAAGATATTGAGGACCTGGAAAATTATGGTCTGGGTGACTTGATGGATGAATTGCGTAAGATCGACATTCCGCGCATCCGCTTCACAACGAGCCATCCGAGGGATTTTGATGATCATTTGATCGAAGTGCTTGCCAAGAAAGGGAACCTGGTGGAACATATCCACTTGCCGGTTCAATCAGGCTCAACACCTGTCTTGAAAATTATGGCCCGCAAGTACAATCGTGAGCAGTTCCTTGAACTGGTCAGGAAAATCAAACAGGCCATGCCAGAGGTTGCATTGACAACAGACATCATTGTCGGTTACCCGAATGAAACGGAAGAGCAATTCGAAGAAACACTTTCACTTTACCGGGAAGTGGAATTCGAGGCGGCATACACATATATATACTCTCCGCGTGAAGGTACTCCGGCAGCCAAGATGAAAGATAATGTACCGATGGAAGTTAAGAAAGACAGGTTAAGAAGACTGAATGCACTCGTCCAGGAATACTCAGCAAAAGCACTGAAGAAATATGAAGGTACAACGGTTGAAGTTCTGGTTGATGGGGAAAGCAAGAAAAACCCTGAAATCCTTGCAGGATATACAAGGAGAAATAAGCTGGTGAACTTTAAAGCTCCAAAAACAGCAATCGGGAAGATTGTAAAAGTTAAAATCACTGATACAAAATCCTGGTCATTAGACGGTGAAATGATAGAAGTTGGCCAGATAGGTTCAGAATTTCAAGAAGCAGCAGAGGTGAAGTGAGATGGCTAAATATACAAAAGATGATATCATGAAGAGAGCAGATGAGTTAGCAGAAATGATCGCGGAAACAGAAGAAGTGGACTTCTTCAAGCGCGCCGAAGCGCAGATACATGAAAATCAAAAAGTGCGTGAAATGATCGCAAGCATCAAAAGCCTGCAGAAGCAGGCAGTGAACTTCCAGCATTATGGGAAAACAGAAGCTTTGAAAATGGTGGAAGCCAAAATAGAAAACCTTGAAAAAGAAATCGATGAGATTCCGGTCGTTCAACAATTCAAGGAGTCGCAGACAGATGTGAATGATCTGCTTCAAATCGTGGCATCCGTGATTTCCAACAATGTAACGGACCACATCATCGAATCAACAGGCGGAGATATCCTTCGCGGCGAAACCGGCTCCCAAGTTAAAAACTCAACACCTGGCAGCTGTTCATAAGAAACTAAGAAAGAATAATTGTATTTAAAATAAGACCAATGCCATGAAGAAAATGCTCTTCATGGCATTGGTCTTTCTTTTTAGAAGTCGTTCCAGCGCTTGATTTCCGTGCAAGACTCCTTCGGAAAGCGAAGTCTTGCACGGAAATCAATAGCGGTGCAGCCAGGCAGATTCAAACTGCTTAGGTACCCGCATTATTAATCCCCCCAAATACCTTTTAGGGAACATTCAATGGGTATTCGCATACAATACATTAACTCGCAACAATTCCATTATGCAATAAAATTTTCTCGCACAAACACCTAGATAGTCGCATAAGATGAATTGAAAATGAATGAGGAGGTTCGCTCGAATGGCAGAATATAGAGAGATTATCACGAAAGCGGTCGTAGCGAAGGGGCGCAAATTCACACAGTCCCATCATACGATCAGCCCGCCGCATAATCCATCGAGCATTTTAGGCTGCTGGATCATCAATCACAAGTATGAAGCACGTAAAGTAGGCAAAAAGGTAGAAATACACGGTTCATTTGACGTTAATGTATGGTATTCACACAGTGATAACACAAAAACATCAGTTGTAACAGAAAGAGTCGATTACTGTGATGAAATCAAACTCAAATACCGTGATCCGGACGCCTTAGATGACATTGAAGTATGTGCTCGCGTACTCCAACAGCCGAATTGCTGTGAAGCGGTGATTTCCCCAAATGGCAACAGGATCATTGTTCACGTAGAACGTGAATTCCTGGTGGAAGTTATCGGGGAAACCAAAGTATGTGTACTTGTAAATCCGGAAGGCTGCGACGATGATGACTGGGATTGCGACTTAGACGATGAAGAATTCGAAGAGCTTGATGCAGACTTCTTAGAAGGAGTAGAAGAATAGCCTTTACTAGGAAGACGGCCTCTTCCTAGTTTTTTCTTCTGTTTCGTAAGACATTACGGAGATATCTCATTAGTAAAAAGCGGCAACTATACATGAGTGGAAAATAATAACGGATTACTAAAGAGCGTCTCCACGATGCTCTTTTTTCTTTTATTTCTATTCCAGCAAAGGGAGTTAAAGAGGGCTTTTTTATAAAATGAGTAACAGACTGATGACTGCACATGAAACAGAAGCGATCAATCCTGTGAACAATGGTTTGAAGCCAAGCATGGAAAGATCTTTAAGGCTGACCTGTAGTCCTACGGCTGCCATGACCATGATGATCATAAATTTCGAGCCGGATTTAAGAGTATCTTCAAGGATGCCGGGTATTACACCGAATGTATGAAGCACTGATATCCCCAGGAACAACAGAACAAACCAAGGAAACGCCTGTTTGTAAGATGATCCTTCTGAGGTTGTTTCATTTTTCAAGATGAAAGGTAACAGAAACATGACAGGAATCAGAAACAGAGTACGTCCAAGTTTGACTGTAGTGGCTACACCACCGACATGTTCACCATACCTGTAACCGTGTGCAACAGCCGATGATGTATCGTGTACTGCAGTACCTGACCATATTCCAAAAGAAGTCTGAGGTAACCCAAGTAAATGTCCAATAACGGGAAAGAAAATAAAAGCAATGAGATTAAAAACAACGATTGTCGATAACGCTATAGCGGTTTCGTTCTCTTCTGCCCCGATGATCCCCTTGACTGCAGATATGGCGGTAGCCCCGCATATACTTGTTCCTATACCGATCAGTAAACTTAACCTTGGATGGATTCCCAGTGATTTTCCAACAATACAGGTCACGCTTATACCGGTTGCGACAGAAATGAAAATGACCCAAAGTGCAGACTGACCGATACTTAATATTTCAACAAGGCTCAACCCTGCACCCAAAAATACAATTGCCACTTTTAAAAGTCTTTTCAATGTAAATTGAATACCGGGAGTCCATGACTCAGGAAGGGCAATAGTATTCCTATGATGATAGCAAACAAAAGGCTCCCCACTAAAGGAAACCATGATTCAGGTCCTTTCGCGAATATACTAATGACTAAGATGATTAAGAGCCCCGCAGCTTCTTTTGGGGTTCTATTTCCTTGATGTTCGGTCACGACATGTTAGCTCCTTTTATAAAAAACGATCTCTAAGTATAATATATAATGAGAATTATGGGGACTCATTACTGCATTTCTATTGTATGTTAGAATAGAACGATATGTATAGACCATTGCGAAAGGATTTTTATATGAAAAAAACATTAGTATTGGCAGAAAAACCTTCTGTGGGAAGAGACATTGCACGTGTGCTTCAGTGCACTAAAAAAGGGAATGGATATCTAGAAGGAAAAGAATTTATCGTGACGTGGGCTCTTGGCCATCTTGTCACTTTAGCGGACCCTGAAACCTATGAAGATAAATATAAAACTTGGAAACTGGAAGACTTGCCTATGATGCCTTCATCATTGAAGCTCGTGGTGATCAAGAAAACAGGTAAACAGTTTAATGCAGTGAAAACTCAGATGAACCGCCCTGATATCGGCACCATTGTTATCGCAACAGACGCAGGGAGGGAAGGAGAACTTGTAGCACGGTGGATCATCGAGAAGGCCAGAGTGAATAAGCCCCTGAAACGATTGTGGATATCTTCTGTTACTGACAAAGCCATCAAGGCTGGATTTGATAATCTGAAAGATGCCAAGAAGTACGAGAATCTTTACGAAGCTGCACAGGCACGGTCTGAAGCCGACTGGTATGTCGGTATGAATGCAACCAGAGCATTGACTACTAAATATAATGCTCAGCTGTCATGCGGACGGGTTCAGACTCCAACATTAAGCATTATTGCCCAGCGGGAAGAGGAGATAAAGCATTTTAAACCAAAACCATATTATGGTATAAAAGCGGCGACCGAAAAAGGGAATTTTTTATGGTCAAACTCCAATGGCGACACAAAGACGTATTCCAAGCATGAAATCGACAGTATTATGTCATCCATAAGGAAAGAGAAGAAAGCAGTAATCAAGTCAGTGAAAAAGACTGTAAAGAAACAATTTGCCCCTTCTCTTTATGATCTTACAGAATTACAGAGGGATGCACATAAAATATATGGATTCAGTGCCAAGGAAACACTTTCAATCATGCAAAAATTGTATGAACAGCATAAACTGGTAACGTATCCCCGTACAGATAGTAAACATCTGTCATCAGATATAACAGATACGCTCAAAATCCGTTTGAAAGCGATCAGTATACAACCCTATCGCATGTCAGCCAATAAGGCATTAAACCGCCCCTTATCATTGTCAAATGCTTATGTTGATGATCGGAAAGTAAGTGATCACCATGCGATCATCCCTACTGAGGAAACCCCTTTCCTTCAGCGATTACAGGACAAGGAAGTTAAGATATATGATTTGATTGTAAAACGATTTCTGGCGATATTCCTGCCTCCTTTTCAATATGAACAAACAAAAGTTGAATTGAAAATCGGTAATGAGCTTTTCCATACTAAAGGAAAACGTATTACAGATAGAGGCTGGAAAGAGGTATATGGCTTTGATAACGAAGAAGATCAGTTATTAGGCAAAATGGAAGAAAGTATGGAACTAAATGTTCTTTCTCTTGTCGAAACGGAAGGAAAGACCACTCCTCCAAGCCGGTTTAATGAAGGAACTTTATTATCAGCTATGGAGAACCCGGGAAAGTATATGAAAGAAAGCAATAAGGAATTATTGGAAACCATCGGAGAGACAGGGGGGCTGGGGACCGTAGCAACCAGAGCGGATATTATAGAGAAGCTTTTTAACTCCGGAGTCATGGAACTGCAGGGTAAAGAAATACATCTTACTTCCAAAGGAAAACAATTATTGGATCTTGCCCCGGATGAATTGCGGTCTCCTTCACTTACAGCGGAGTGGGAATTGAAACTCGACAAAATCGCTAAAGGATCTCTGAAAAAACAGGAATTCATAAATGAGATTAAAGATTACACTAATAAATCGGTTCACGAAATAAAAAATTCTAATAAGAAATATTCTCATGATAATCTCACTGGATCGAAGTGTCCTGATTGCGGGAACCTGATGTTGGAGATTAAGAACAAAAATGGAAAAAAACTAGTCTGCCAGGACCGTGAATGTGGACACAGAAAAAATATCAGCAAGAAAACAAATGCTCGATGCCCGAATTGCCATAAACGATTAGAGTTGCGAGGAGAAGGCGATGGTCAGCTATTTGTGTGTGTGTGCGGGCACAAAGAGAAACTATCCACTTTCAATGACCGCAGAAAAAAAGAAAAGAATAATAAGGCAAGCAAGCGTGATGTAAACAAGTACTTGAAAACCCAGCAAAATGACGAACCGGCGAACACAGCTTTGGCAGATGCGCTGGCGAAATTAAAATTGGATCAATAATTATTCCAGAAAGATAGGGACCATATATAAAATCCCTATCTTTTTTCTGTATATATTGATAGAATATTCTTAATAATTCAGAGAACGGGGTGAAAGAATGACACCGGTAACAATAAAAGGTTTTTTCTCGTCCATCCAAACCGGCAATAGGGATGCAGTGGAGCAGACTTTACAGGCGGATACAAACTTGTGTAACGCCGAAGATGAAAATGGTTTGATCGCATTAGGCGTCGCAGCGCATTATGGACAAATCGAGATTGTCCGGCTTTTATTAAATTATGGGGCTGATATCAATTCGGTATCAAACTCGAAGGTTTCCTATATACCATCCAACAGTGCACTTCATGCAGCCATAGCAGGTAAGGCACCGATAAACCTGGTAGAGTTTTTATTAACAGAAGGAGCGGATATTCACTGTGTTGATTCTGCTGGATATACGCCTCTCCACATTGCCGCATTTGACGGGGATGAAGAGGTCGTCACCATGCTGCTTCAATACAGGGCCGATCCAGGGCATAAAAATACAGCAGACCAAATGACACCTCACGATATTGCAAAAGATAAAGGCAACACGGATTTTATTAAAGCATACGAACAATATTCAGCAAAGTGATGGTCAAGTTCATGGAAGAAGCATATCCTTTTTATTTAAGGATATGCTTCTTTTTTATTTCTCAAAAAGCAATCCAATGAATGTAAACACTTACACAGCCGCTATCAAAGGATCTCAATGAAAAATCACAAGTCATTATTATCAGAAAAAATAATCTTTTTAGAAAATTCTGTTGTTATTTGTCGTAATACATATTAAAATGAATCTTAATTTCATCTGAAGGGAGGACATCATGATGCTTACATTTCTTGCATCAGTCAGTATTTTAGTAGCAGGTTATTTTATCTATTCAAAGGTGGTTGAAAAGATTTTCGGGATTGACGATGAGAATATAACACCTGCCTACGCTAGTAAAGACGGTTTTGATTACATGCCGATGAGCTGGTGGAAGGCAAGCTTAGTGCAATTATTAAATATTGCGGGACTAGGACCGATCTTTGGGGCAATCATGGGAGCTTTATATGGTCCGATTGCATTCATTTGGATCGTTGTCGGCACATTATTCGCAGGTGCGGTTCATGATTATTTTTCCGGAATGCTGTCTCTCCGGCATAATGGAGCTCAATTTCCTTCACTGGTTGGCAAATATCTAGGAAAACATGTCAGGTCCGTAATGAATATACTTTCAATCATTCTGATGATACTGGTTGCTGCTGCGTTCACTTCAGGACCTGCCCAATTGATGGCAGAAGTGACGCCGTTATCCTTCATGGCATCATTGTTGATTATATTTACATATTTTATTCTTGCTACAGTCTTACCGGTCAATAAAATCATTGGTAAGATCTATCCGATTTTTGGTGCAATACTTATTTTTATGGCATTAGCGATTGGAATAGGATTGTTCTTCTTCGAACACCCGGTACCAAATTTGACGATGGCAAATTTACACCCTCAGGAGCTTCCGTTGTGGCCATTACTAATGGTAACTGTTTCCTGCGGAGCGATATCAGGCTTCCATTCCACTCAGAGTCCGATCCTTGCAAGAACCTTGAAGAAGGAAAGCGAAGGCAGGAAAGTGTTTTACGGTGCAATGGTGGCAGAGGGGATCATCGCTTTAATCTGGGCTGCTGCAGGAATGGCATTCTTTAATGGTACAGGAGGTCTGCAGGAAGCACTGGCCTCAGGTGGACCAGCGGGAGTTGTCAATGAAATCAGTAAAACGACACTCGGTACACTTGGGGGAATCCTTGCCGTACTCGGTGTTATCATCCTGCCGATCACAACTGGCGATACAGCACTCAGGTCTTCAAGAATGATGCTTGCCGATGTATTGTCTGATTTGAGAAAGGAGAAGCTGAAAGGGAAATGGCTGCCTGGACTTTTAGTAATCCCGGTAGCACTCCCGACATTCTTTCTGACCCAGATCGATTATACCTTCCTTTGGAGATACGTAGGCTGGTCGAACCAGGTGGTTGCAACTGTTATGTTATGGACTGCTGCAGTTTATCTGCTCCAACATCATAAGTTCCATTGGATCTGCAGCATACCGGCTTTATTCATGACAGCTGTAGTCAGTTCCTATATTTTTTATGCACCGGAAGGATTTCATCTTCCATACACAGAGTCGATGATAATAGGGGCAGTCATTTGGACAGCCGTACTGATCTGGTTTATACGTCAAGTCCTCAAATACCGCCCAGTCAGGCAGGAACTATTAAAGGTTAAATCAGTTAATTCATGAAACTTTAAGCGATGTGGGAAAAAAGTGATTTAATCTAAGTAAAATCCGAACTATAATTCAAAATTCTTTCATTAGAATTCGAATTAGTTCGGATTTTTTTTATAGGTTCTGTTAAAGCTTGTTGATGTTTTTGGTTGTTCCAGCTGTAAATTTAAGTGCAAGACGAATACTCCCTGCGTTAAAGCAACTAATATGCGGCCCTGCTGGCCGGGGTGGTTCACCGGCCCACCGGCCGCCTGCGGAAAGCAAAGTTTTTAGCGGAAACGGACAGGAATATCAAAACCATCTATTCTGGTATTGTTCCTCTTTTGAGAGTTGTGATTCATTTATGCAGCAACCTCATTTATCGGATGTTTTTATTGGAATTCACTCTAAAAATAGAAACTCCCGGAAAAAAATGTCGATAAAAAACAAGCAAATTTAAAGAAATCCTCTAATTTTTTTACAAAATTTGCAGATATCATATGCTAACGTTAATTCAACTCCGATAAATAGTACATTCTATTTTAGAATTTACATAGTGACAAATAGTCAAAGGAGCTGATTTTACATATTGTATAATGCAAATCAAATGAGGACGAGTTAAAATGAGTTGAAAAGACAAAATATTCAGACATCGATAACCCCATGAAATTTAGTAAGTGCCATCAAAAGTATAAGTATATGAAAGCGCTTACTATTTAGTAGAATCTATAAGTTGAGGAGGAACTGGGATGTCAGACAAAGTGACAATCGGTCTTATTCAAGCTTCACATGATGTGGATGGGAGCGAGCCGGTAGAGGTTCACAAGGAACAATCCATCAAGAAACATATTCAATTAGTAAAAGATGCCGCAAAGAAGGGTGCCCAAATCATTTGTTTACAGGAAATCTTTTATGGTCCGTATTTTTGCTCAGAACAAAATCCAAAATGGTATGATTCAGCAGAGGAAATCCCGAACGGCCCGACAACCAAGCGTTTCCAGGAATTGGCGAAGGAGCTGAATGTCGTCATTGTTCTCCCAATCTATGAGAGGGAAGGGATTGCAACTTATTACAATACAGCAGCTGTCATCGATGCTGACGGATCTTACCTTGGTAAATACCGAAAGCAGCATATCCCTCATGTGGCAGTTGGCAGTGAAGGGCATGGCTTCTGGGAGAAATACTACTTTAAACCGGGGAACCTTGGGTATCCGGTATTTGATACGGCTTATGCAAAAGTGGGAGTATATATCTGCTATGACCGACACTTCCCTGAGGGCGCAAGATTATTAGGGTTGAAAGGAGCGGAAGTGGTATTTAATCCATCTGCAACAGTGGCCGGGCTATCTGAATATTTATGGAAGCTCGAGCAGCCGGCTCATGCTGTTGCAAACGGCTATTACTTGGGTGCTATAAACCGGGTCGGTTATGAGGGGCCATGGAACATGGGTGAATTTTATGGTCAATCTTACTTGGTAGATCCCCGCGGAGGGTTTGTTTCCACCGGCAGCAGAGACAAGGACGAGGTGATCATAGGGGTTATGGACAAGAAATTGATCCGAGAAGTAAGGGATACATGGCAGTTTTATCGTGACCGCAGACCTGAAACATATAATGAAATGACTGCACTGCTGCCCTAATATTACAGGCTGACATCGAAGCGCTCTGTTCTGGAAGCATTCTTTGTCAGCCTGCAGCAGTTTGACTCTATGAATTTATTAACAGGGGAAAAGGGGGAAGCCAGTTTGTCCAAGTCACTTTCACTATTGAATTTAGAGGAGAATTTTCAAGAGGCCCATGACGGATTGTCCAATAGGGATGCGCTGGAAGAAGCAAACCGATGTTTATATTGCTATGATGCACCTTGCATTCAAGCATGTCCGACAGGTATAGACATCCCTTCTTTCATTAAGAAGATAGCATCAGGAAACCTTAAGGGATCGGCAAAAACGATCATGAGTGCAAATCCCGTCGGTGCGAGCTGTTCAAGAGTATGTCCCACAGAAGAGCTTTGCGAAGGGGCATGCGTTCTGAATCACTCGACGAAACCGATCATGATTGGAAATTTACAGCGCTACGCTACCGATTGGGCAAGGCATAATGAAGCGGTATTATTTGAGGCGGGGGAGCCTAACGGCAAGAAGGTTGGCATAATCGGAGGAGGGCCGGCAGGTCTTTCCTCAGCCAGGGAATTAGCGAGACTTGGTTATGAAGTGACCATTTATGAAGCGGCAAAAGAAGCAGGAGGTCTGAACACTTATGGCATTGTTTCTTTCCGG
>NZ_JABMCR010000349.1 GCF_013179555.1 Bacillus haikouensis | reverse complement strand
AATGCAATTTTCTTCTTGTCTTTAGTGAGCTGATTAGCCATTAACCAATCCATTAAGTTATTTCGCTCATCAAAAGCGTGAGTCTGCATATCCTTATCAAGCTCATTCAGCACATCTTGTGAAAGAAGTTTTTTGTCCATAATTAAGATTGCTAATAGTCTGGGCAAAAACTCGTCGGTTGACCAAAGTTCCATAGCTAGTTCGTGATCTTTTTTAATGTCCTTCGCGATTTTTCGTAAGTCGCCTAGCTTAGTTTTACTATTGATCTGAGGTAGAATGTTTTCTGCTTTTGAAGAGCGTTTTATTTCTGTATCCTTTTTTTTATCCATTTTATACAACTCCTTTATTAAAGCACTGTTTCATAATATGTCCTTGACGGGTTAAATCAAGAATTTAATTTCGTTATAAGTCTTATTGCAGTGGTATTCATCCATAGTTTACCTTTTTTATATTGTAGCATATATCGTATTAAAGCTTTCTCCACCTATAATAGAAGTGCATCCATCTTTAATATAATAAGAAAGGTGAGCATAATTTGGCAATCACTAATCAGCCAAAAGCGAAAGCATATGACATGATGGTTTTTGTGTTAGAAGCGTTATTGTTATCATTTGCCTTGATGGGTATAGATTTAATAGTGGTATTGCTATTGTTTTTTCCTATATGTTTATCCTTGTATACAACACTTATTACCGCTTCAAGTAGATACTGAGAGATGTAATGGAGTAATTGAAAGGAGGTGATAACTGTGACACATGAGGCAAAAAAATTAATTCCCGGATTAGGCACTCTAGTTAAGATACAATCCGACGAAGTTAGTTTTCAGATAGAACACCAAGCTGATTCTACTGCAAGTACACTACCTGAGTTAGTAGCAGACTTTAACAAGCTATTAGTAAAGCTTCAGGAAGCAGGTATTATGAAGAAGCAATAGTATAGCTTCTAGCTTATTCTGAATACAACAACCGTTCAATAAAACGTGTGGTTTAATATTCTATTAATCCTAACAAGAAAAAGAAAATTAGATTTATATCAAAGGAGAGAATGTACGAAACTTAGCGTTCTCTCCTTTGCAACAAAGCCCTAACGGAAATCAACTATTTCGTACTTTGTATTAATGTACATTACATAATTATATTTGATTGGAGCGTGTAATTTGAATATAACAAAGACAGAAATGAATGGACATATCATTATAATTGCTCGTGCAGATTCAATTGTTTTATCTGATGAACAAAGTGCGTTGGAATTTATAATGTCTCTTAGCTGCGAAACAGGCAGTAACCGAATTGCACAAAACACAAAAGATGGAATTTCAGAAGAATTCTTTAATCTCAGTACAAAACTCGCAGGGGTATCCTTCAAAAATTCATTAACTACAAAATTAAATTTGCAATCTTCGGGGATTTTTCGTCTTATACTAGTAAACCACTTAAAGATTTCATTTATGTGTGTAATAAGGGCAACAATATATTTTTTGTTTCATCAGAACAAGATGCAATAGCCAAATTATCTAATGCAATATAAGGTTTTTAAAAAGTATCGGGCAATTTTTTGCTCGTTTTTTACAGGAGCTAGAGTAGATTTATTATTTTCTTCGCAGTATAAAGTCTACTAAGAAATTAGGGTTACTAAAATAATAAAGGCCTTTAGAAATGTTTGTTATGCTATTCAACAAACGGGCCAGGTTGCATATGAATTGAATAAAAATCAAACAACTTTATCATCTGTATAGAGTACTGTGGTTCAAAATAAGAAAGAGCCATCAAAAACAACTCTGTTCTTCTGCAACATATTATTAATTATAGAGAGAGTCATTATATTATTTCCATTCTACTCCAATACTAATTAGTTTGAATAAGAAAAATCCACCTTCATTATACGCCTGATTTTACTGCTTTGTGATTTGCGGGATCAAGCCCATAAAAAAACCTCTCTTTAAAAAAGAGAGAGGCTGTTACCATTTTTTATTTAGTAAGCGTATGCATTTACAGTCCCACCGATTTGTGAACCACTTAACGAGTCTCTGATATCAACATAGTATGTAGATGGAATCATGTTAGTAAATGTCGTACTTCCTCCGCTTAATGAATGAAATACTGTACAGTTACCTGTTGAAGCGGAACATAATCTAGCTTGCAGCATACTCGGACTTGCCGACCCAAAAGCTCCATTATAATAAATTCTCTTCAAACTCGAAACACTAATCCTCACATCATTTTTTGAGCTGGACGTTGTTAAACTTGTCTCATACCGGCCATCCTCTGTAACAAACGTTGACGTAGCTGCCAGTGATGATGATACTCCGAAAATTGACATTACTAAGACTAATACTGTAACTCTAAATATTTTCTTCATCAGATATACCTCCTCTATTGATTTCGAGTTATTCCGGCCAGAAGTACTCTACTTAGAGATTATCATAATTATTGTAATATTTGTAAAATTATAACTAAAAGAATATCGAAAATTGCCATACCCCCTCGAATCTCGGAAACATGAACGTATGTTTTTATAAAGTATATTCTACCAGGGACATTACCAAACCACTGAACAGGAAGATTTCGTTTCAAATAATATATACAAAAAATAGGAATTACTAGATTCCTGCTGCTTCAACCTTGGGCGTTAATCTTGCTTTATTAAACCGCCACATAGTGGAAGATAATATTAATTATTTTTAAGGATGTTTTCGGAAAACTGCTTTTCTGAAATTACTTGTATTCCATTTCTTTTAAGCAAAGCAGTTGTAACTCCATTTCCAATAATTTTCTTATCTTTAAATTCACCATTATAAATCATTGTACTTCCACAGGATGGGCTATATTCTTTAAGTACAACTATTGTCGCTCCAATCTCTTTTGTCTTTTTTAGTGTTGAGTAAGCTCCTTTTATGTACAGTTCCGTAACATCTCTACCTGTTTTCTCGACCACTTTAGCTTTACCATCCAATACATCTTCCCCGTCACCACTTATTATCTCGGCTGGTTCTCTGGGAGTAGAAAAGCCACCAAGCAATTCCGGGCATACAGTAATTGCTTTATTCTCTTCCATTAATTTTCGTATCTTATTATCTAATCTGTGCGTACCGTTATATCTCACTTCTAATCCTGCTAAGCAAGAACTCACTACTATCATTGATATCACCTCAAATTAAATTGTACCTTATGCTGGTCTCCTTTATGATCACTTCTTACCTCAGTATCTTATATCTTGTTTTCAAAATGAACGTTTTTTCATTCAAACTTGATTTTTATGAAAATAAAAAATTTTCAGAGGTAAGGACCTGGTTATAATCCATTTATAAAAAGTAAGGACTTCAAAAAACTGTTGCTGCCGTTCACAAATTTTTTTAAAAAAACCTGTATATTATTCTTCCTCTGCTCTCATACTATCCTATGTAGCAATATCATTGGGCTATAGCCAAGCGGTAAGGCATCGCACTTTGACTGCGACATGCGTTGGTTCGAATCCAGCTAGCCCAGTATTTAAAGAGGATGGGACTTTGCCCACCCCCGCTTCTCAAAAAGGACAGACCATTCTTTAAAGTGTACCCTTTGTAAAGGACATTTTAAAAAAGCCTAAGCTACTTCTAAAAGATGATCTCTGTATTGAACAGGGGTCATCTTTTTTCGATTCCATTGATATCTATGGTGGTTATAGTAAGTAA
>NZ_JABMCR010000348.1 GCF_013179555.1 Bacillus haikouensis | reverse complement strand
CCTGCTGATGAAGAGTACCATTTAAATAAAAGAGATTTCACTGTGCCATTTGTATGCGGATGCCGTGATCTGGGCGAAGCAGCCCGCCGAATCGGTGAAGGTGCATCAATGCTTCGTACAAAAGGGGAGCCGGGAACGGGCAACATCGTTGAAGCGGTTCGTCATATGCGTAAAGTGAATGCTCAGGTTCGTAAGCTTGTAAACATGAACACAGATGAAATCATGACGGAAGCAAAACTGCTTGGTGCTCCATATGAATTATTATTAGAAATTAAAGAAAATGGCCGTTTACCGGTTGTGAACTTTGCTGCAGGCGGAATTGCAACGCCGGCTGATGCTGCTCTAATGATGGAATTAGGCGCTGACGGTGTATTCGTAGGTTCAGGTATCTTCAAGTCTGAAAATCCTGAGAAATTTGCGAGAGCGATCGTGGAAGCGACTACTCACTATCAAGACTATAAGTTAATTGCAGAACTTTCTAAAGAGCTTGGAGTTGCGATGAAGGGTGTAGAAATTTCTTCAATCCTTCCGGAACAGCGCATGCAAGACCGAGGCTGGTAAGTCTATGATTAGAATAGGTGTATTAGGACTTCAAGGGGCTGTCAGAGAGCATGTTCAATCTATCGAGGCATGTGATGCCGAAGCGGTGGTTGTGAAGCGTACAGAGCAGCTGGATGGACTTGACGGCTTGATCATGCCTGGCGGTGAGAGTACGACGATGAGACGTCTGATCGACCGTTATGGATTTTTAGAGCCATTGAACGAGTTTGCAGCCAGTGGGAAACCGATCTTCGGTACGTGTGCCGGACTTATTCTATTAGCGAATAAGATCGTTGGTTATGATGAACCTCATCTTGGTGTAATGGATGTTATGGTAGAGCGTAATTCCTTTGGACGTCAAAAGGAAAGCTTCGAAGCCGATTTGAATATTGCACATGTAGGAAATCATTTCAATGCCGTATTCATCAGGGCACCGCATATCGTGGAAGCGGGAGAGGATGTCGAAATCCTGGCCAAGCACAATGAACGCATCGTGCTTGCCCGCCACGGCCAGTTCCTGGGATGTTCATTCCACCCGGAACTGACAGATGACAATCGTTTAACAGCATACTTTATCGAAATGGTGAAAGAGTCAAAAGAGAAAGTTGTTTCTTAATCTTTTCGTTTAGAGTGATCTGTTTAACCAAATTTAAAACCTAGAGTGGATCGGAGCAGAAGCATTTGACTCCGGCGGGATTTAGAGGAAAGGTCGCGACCCGACAGGAGCGCATGACGAGCGGGCTCGACTTCCTCCCCAAGGAATGCAAGTGCCTGCAGCGGAAAGGAACGCTCTGCGTTTTTTGGAACAACCTTTTAGAAAAAACATTGGCATAAACCTATTGCAAAATGGAAAACATTGTAGTAGATTATGAAATAACCAATATGAGTTTAAAACGTTGACAGGAAATAGTAATGAAGATATCTTGCTGAAAGAGAGCCGGTGGTCGGTGCAAACCGGTGCAGAATCTTTATGAATCCATCCTTGAGTAAAATACTGAATCATTCAGTAGGTATTTTCGGTGATTCCGTTATCATCTCTAAGAGGAAGGCATCTTTGCTGTCTTCAATTAGGGTGGCAACGCGGAACCTCCGTCCCTTTACCAGGGACGGGGGTTTTTTGTTTTTTACGGGATCCTGCCATCGTTCAAAACCAAACAACCATATATTCAAAGGAGGAATAAACCATGCTGGACATTAAATATTTACGCGCCAATTTAGAAGATGTGAAAAACCGCCTTCAGCATCGCGGTGAAGATCTTGAGGACTTTGATAAATTCGAGGAGCTTGATAAGAGGAGAAGGGAACTTCTGGTGGAAAGTGAGAACCTGAAGAGCAAGCGCAATGAAGTTTCTCAAAAAATCGCCAAGATGAAAAAGGAGAAGCAGGATGCCCAGGAAATGATCGTTGAAATGCGTGAGGTAGGTGCCATGGTCAAGAAGCTTGATGATGAGCTTAGAGGCATCGAAGAAGAGCTGGAGCGAATTCTTCTGTCTATCCCCAATATCCCCCATGAATCAGTCCCTGTCGGTGAAACGGAGGATGACAACGTGGAAACCCGAAAATGGGGGGAAATCCGCGAGTTTGAATTTGAAGCAAAGCCTCATTGGGATATTGCGACAGGTCTTGATATCCTCGACTTTGAGCGTGCAGGGAAGGTGACCGGCAGCCGTTTTGTCTTCTACAAAGGACTGGGCGCAAGACTGGAACGTGCATTATTGAACTTCATGATGGATTTGCACATGGATGAGCACGGATATACAGAAATGATTCCGCCATTCCTTGTAAACCGCACAAGCATGACTGGAACGGGTCAGCTGCCGAAATTTGAAGAGGATGCTTTCCGTATCGAAAGTGAAGATTACTTCCTGGTACCGACAGCAGAAGTACCTGTAACCAATTATCATCGCGATGAAATCATCAAGGGGGAAGAACTGCCGATCGGCTATGTAGCTTACAGCGCCAATTTCCGTTCAGAAGCTGGGTCTGCCGGACGTGACACTAGAGGGTTGATCCGTCAGCATCAATTTAATAAAGTAGAGCTTGTCCGCTTTGTAAAGCCTGAAGATTCTTATGATGAACTAGAGAAATTGACTGGCCATGCTGAAAAAGTACTTCAGCTCCTTGGTCTGCCATATCGCGTATTATCAATGTGTACAGCAGATCTTGGTTTCACGGCTGCAAAGAAATATGATATCGAAGTTTGGATTCCAAGCTATGGCACATACCGCGAGATCTCTTCTTGCAGTAACTTCGAAGGCTTCCAGGCGAGACGTGCAAATATACGATTCAGAAGAGAAGCAAATGCAAAGCCTGAACATGTTCACACATTGAACGGTTCCGGGCTGGCTATCGGCCGTACGGTCGCGGCTCTATTGGAAAACTATCAGCAGGAAGATGGATCTGTCATTGTACCTGATGTTCTACGTCCATACATGGGTGGAGCAGAAGTCATTAAGTAATAGCTGCGAAAGGTATCCGGCGGGAGACGGATACCTTTCATATTTTTTTATGAAAATGCTTGACTGCATTTTATCACCATGTTATTATAATTCTTGTCGATACGGAGGAATACCCAAGTCCGGCTGAAGGGATCGGTCTTGAAAACCGACAGGGGTGTTAAAGCCCGCGGGGGTTCGAATCCCTCTTCCTCCGCCATTGATTTATTTATTAACCTAGCGCATAAATATTGGAGATTTTAAATTCGTTACTGGAGATGTAACGAATTTTTTTGGTTTCTATAGATTTTTATAAATTATAAATAATATGACAATTAACAAATAAAAGAGGGTCTGGGACAAAAGTGTTTTAGCCTAAGAAAAACCCGAACTAAACTGCCTTCTAACAGGCAATTCGGGATTTTATTTTATTTAATGTAGACTTAAGTTTTAGCACTTTCCAGTGGTTGATTGGAGTGCAAGACGAAGACTCCTGCGGGGAGAGTAGCTTATTGGAAAAGCGGAAGGGCTTTGCTCAGAGGCGGGTGGCATAAGACGAATCGTCCTGGAAGGCGTACTTTGCCTTCTTGGTCGGTTTGGCTTATGTCATGTGCCTCTAAGCCCTGCAGCTAGACAAATGAGACCCCACAGGAGCGAACGCGACGAGGAGGCTCACGGGCTACCCGCGGAAAGCG
>NZ_JABMCR010000347.1 GCF_013179555.1 Bacillus haikouensis | reverse complement strand
GAATAATGAGGAGTTATCGAGAGAATCCTTTGTAAAGCTGAAGCTGGGAGATTCTTGTGAGAAAAGATTTTATAAGACAGGAGATATCGTCAAGCAGCACCATTCGGGTGAATTCATCTTTATTTCCAGGAAGGATTCTCAGGTCAAGATAAGAGGTTTTCGGATTGAGCCCGGTGAAATAAAGCACTCCATAATGAATATCCCCGATGTCAACCAAGCAGCTGTGGTGGTAAAAAGCTTTGAAGGCGAGAAGAAACTATTTGCATTTGTTGTTAAACAAAAGGGGTCGCATATTGATGCCGTAATGATAAAAGCAATAATAAAAGATGAGCTTCCCTATTATATGATCCCGAATGCCATTGTGTTTATTGAAGAGATACCGATCAATTCACACGGTAAACTGTTGGTGAAAGAACTGCCATTTGATAAAAATGATCTGGTATCAAAGGAACAAAAAAGGTATCCAGAAAGCTTGCTTGAATACTCATTGGCTGCTATATGGGAGGAAGTATTGGGACTTGAGGGCATAGGAATCAATGAAGATTTCTTTGATTTAGGTGGACATAGCATAAAGGTGATAGAGGTTGTAGGCAAAATACGGCGCAGTCTTAAAATGAGCGTCCCAATGTCTATCCTATTTGAGTATCGCACCATCGAAACATTAGCGGATTTTCTGGATAAGCTGAAGGTTGAAGGAGATACGGAGGGAGTGATCGTCCCCTTACAACGATCGAAGACGATAAAGCCGTCCTTATTCCTTATACATCCGGGAGGCGGCGGGGCAATGTGTTATATGTCTCTTGCAAAGGAACTGAAGAAGGAGATTAATATATACGGAATACAGTCCGTCGGATACGACGGAGACTGTGAACCTTTGACAGAAATCCCTGCAATGGCCGAGAGGTATGTAAACGAAATACGCATGTTACAGCCTGAAGGACCATATAAGCTGGCAGGCTGGTCGATGGGTGGTACCATTGCAGTCGAAATGGCAAGAATATTGGAAAAAATGGGACAGGTTTGTTCCTTCATAGGGCTTATCGATGCTCACCCTTTCAATGGAGATCATGAAGTGGAAGGTCGGAAAGAACCGTTAATCGTTTGGGCACAAAGTTTAGGAATCAATATGAATGCCTTCGAAGCGATGACCACTGAGGAGAAGCTTTCAGTTTTACTGTCAAAAGCAAAGGAGAATGAATTACTTCCTGTGACATCAGAAATCGAGGATGTTAAAAGAGTTATAAAGATCATGGCATCAAACAACTTTGCCTGTGATCATTATCATTTCCAAAGTCCGGTAAAGTCTGATTTGACCGTTTTTCATTGTTTAGAAAAAGATAAGGATCATTTTCATGACCTTGTGGATCCTGAAGAATGGAAAATCCGTACCGAAGGCGATATCACTCCTGTCAAGATCCAGGGTCATCACAATAACTTAATGGCACAGCATAATGTAACATCTTTAGCCGAAAAGCTAAAACAATATCTGTAAGGGAGGTCAATCGAGATGGTGAACCAAGTAACAGGAAGAGTGGGGAAAAGTCCGCATGACCTTTACATCAGTAAAGTATTAAAACCACAGTTTGATTATGAACTTGATCATTATCTACACCATTATATTTCTATTGAAAAGGTGTTACTTCAAAGCTATGAAAAGATGGAATTACTGGGCAAGAATGAGATTACCGAAATTATTACTATATTAAATAATATGGAAAAAAAATCATTGTCTATTCTCTCAGAGGGGAATCTGACTGATATTGCTTTAACGATTGAACGCTATGTAAATCAAAAATCGGAAAATGAGATTACGAACTGGCATTTGGACAGAAGCCGCAATGATTACCAGGCATGCGCCCAGCTCATGTACGGAAGGGAAAAGTGGCTGGAGTTAATAGATAAAATGTTTCACTTGAACGAAGAAATTCTAGAGAAAGCAGCCAAGTACTTCAGTCATAAAATGCCTGGTTACACTCATTATCAATCTGCTCAAGTCATCAATATTTCATTTTATTTAACGGCTGTCAGTGAGCATATTTTGGCTTCTGTGAAGAAAATGATACAAGTTCTTGAAACGATGAATGGACGCTGTCCGCTTGGATCCGGAGCGATGTCCGGTCAGGAACTTCCCTGGGACTGTGATTTCATGGCGGATTTGCTTGGTTTCACATCCTACACTGGACATGCTCTTGCAGGGGTGGCCTCCCGGGACTGGGTATTGGAAATGGGTGAGTGTCTGTCATATTTAGGAACAAATTTAAGTCGTTTTCTAACCGATTTCCTCATGTGGGGCAGCAGTGAACAACAGTTCATTACCTTCCCCGATGAACTTTCGGGAATTTCATCTTCCATGCCTCAGAAACGTAATTTCCCGCTTCTGGAAAGAGCGCGTGGAAAGACCAGTCATTTAATCGGCTCCTATATAGATATTTTATTAGGGCAGAGAAATACGACTTACAGCAACCTTGTAGAAGTTTCAAAAGAATCGAATAAGAGTTTACCACTTTTATTGAACAATGCTGATGACCTGCTGGATTTAGTCATTTTGATATTTCGGTATATGGAATTTAATGTGGATAAAACCGAAACCAGATGTTCAGAGGAATTCTTCGGAGGTTTTTCGCTTGCAAACCAATTAACGATGAAAAACCAAATTCCTTATCGTGCTGCACAAGTAATTGCAGGGAAATTCATTACGTATTATATAGAAAATAATAGAAAACCTCATGAAGTTTCAAGTGTATTACTGACGAGTATTTGCAAGGATGAAGGATTCGTAAATAGCATCACTACTCATGAACTGCTTGAAATCTTCGACTTTAGGAAAGAGGTAGATAGAAAAATAACAAGGGGTTCTACGAATGATGCCTCTGTAATGAAGATTATTAATCTGCATAAAAAAAGAGATTCAGAGTTAAAACAAACATTTTCAACTATAAAATATAAGGTCCTGTCCAAATTGGATGCTCTTGATCATTGGGAACCTAAGGAAGGAAGTTTACGATGAGCCCAGAAAGGGATTGCCCTGAATATACAGCCAATGGTTATGGAGTAGGGAAATCATACGGGACGTTCGGTGAACTATTACAGGGAGTACTCCCGGATGAGCAGGATTTCCTTGTAACCTTCCCAATCGAAAAATATTCGGAGTGTAAATTCTATCCGTCAGTGAGCGGTACACTTTCCGTAACCCCTTCAGGAAAAGTAAAATCATTGAAATTAGCTGGTAAATTATTATCATATTGCGGAAAACCCGTCAGTGGCAGTTTAATCATAAATAGTGAATTGCTGCAAGGTAAAGGTTTGGCCAGTTCCACTGCAGATATGATTGCTGTTTCCAGAGCGATAGAAGATTATTATGATCTACAGATCCCGGTGGAAGTGATGGAGAAATTCATTAAGGAAATAGAGCCGACCGACGGGATCATGCATCCTGGAATTGTTGTTTATTATCATAAAGAGCTGAAGTTGAGAGAATCGCTTGGGAGCTGTCCTCCGTTAACCATACTGGCGCTGGATGAGGGAGGGGAAATAGACACGATCAAATACAATCAAGTAGAAAGAAAGTTTTCTTATCTAGAAAAATTAGAATATCAGTCATTATTGTCCGATATGTGTACGGCACTTCAACATAATAATCTGGAATTGCTCGGCAAGACAGCCACTCGCAGTGCTGTTAT
>NZ_JABMCR010000346.1 GCF_013179555.1 Bacillus haikouensis | reverse complement strand
GCCATGAAAAAGAAACCAAATGTAATGATCAAGGGAACAAAGGAAGGACTCACCCTTCATCTCAATGATCAATGTTCGTTTGATGATTTAAAGAAAGAGTTGGACGAAAAGCTGTCTGCGCATTACCGTGAAACCGAGGAAACCCCTTTGCTCACGGTTAATATCCAAACGGGTAACCGTTATCTGACAGTTGATCAAGTGGAAGAACTGAAGGAAATTGTCAGGCAAAAACGCAACCTGATTGTAAATGAAGTATGGAGTAATGTCGTCACAAAAAATGAAGCAGAAAAATTAATGAATGAAAGAAATATAGAAACGATTACAGGTGTTATCCGCTCAGGACAAGTAATCGAATCACCGGGGGATATGCTGATTGTAGGTGATGTGAACCCCGGCGGCAGAATCCTTGCAGGAGGGAATATCTACATATTGGGTGCTTTAAAGGGAATTGCCCATGCAGGCTGCACAGGAAAAGAAGAGGCTGTCATTGTTGCTTCGAAAATGCTCCCGTCTCAGCTTCGTATCGCAGACTGTTTAAATCGTTCACCTGATCGGCCGCTTGATGAAGATTCGCACGATATGGAATGTGCCTATATTGATGATCAAGGTCAGATCGTTGTCGACCGCCTGCAGGTATTGAAGCATCTTAGACCAAATATTACGAGTTTTAAAGGAGGAAGCTAATGTGGGTGAAGCCATAGTTGTTACTTCAGGTAAAGGCGGGGTCGGTAAGACGACTACTTCTGCCAATGTTGGTACAGCATTAGCTCTACAGGGGAAAAAAGTTTGTTTGATTGATACGGATATCGGTCTCAGAAACCTTGATGTTGTCATGGGGCTCGAAAACAGAATCATCTACGATTTAGTCGATGTCGTGGAAGGGCGCTGTAAAATTCATCAGGCTCTTGTAAAGGATAAACGGTTTGAGGACAAATTGTTCCTGCTGCCTGCAGCTCAGACAAGTGATAAATCAGCAGTGAATCCCGAACAGATGAAAAAGCTGGTTCAGGATCTAAAGCAGGACTATGATTACATCATCATCGACTGCCCTGCCGGAATCGAGCAGGGATACAAGAATGCAGTGGCAGGTGCGGACCGCGCCATTGTGGTGACCACTCCGGAAATCTCCGCTGTCCGTGATGCGGACCGCATTATCGGACTGCTTGAGAAAGAGGAAATCGAACCGCCTAAACTAATCATCAATCGGATACGCACACATATGATGAAAAACGGCGAAATGCTTGATGTGGACGAAATCACTGCCCATCTCTCAATCGACCTGCTGGGGATCGTAGCAGACGATGACAATGTCATCAAATCATCTAATAAGGGCGAACCGATCGCACTTGATTCGACAAGCAAAGCGTCTATTGCGTACCGGAATATCGCGAGACGAATCCTCGGGGAATCTGTTCCGCTGCAATCGCTTGAGGATAACAAATCAGGCGTCTTCACGAAAATTAAAAAGCTTTTTGGAGTCAAAGCTTAACAGATTAATAGAAATCAGAGAGCCGACAATGTCCATCCGGATATTGTCGGTTTTTTTGTTTTTTATCATACATCGTGCGAACTGTTTTGAGCCAGGCACAAATGAAGTGTTTTGAGCCAGGCACAAATGAAGTGTTTTGAGCCAGGCACAAATGAAGTGTTTTGAGCCAGGCACAAATGAAGTGTTTTGAGCCAGGCACAAATGAAGTGTTTTGAGCCAGGCACAAATGAAGTGTTTTGTTTTGAGCCAGGCACAAATCGACCGATCCCTTCAGACACCACTTCTGCCATTCACTCACAGCCGATTTTGTTTTCTTTCATGAATATTCCCTTCGGACAAGTCATACATTGTAGCATGTGAAAAAATCAGAATCGTTCGGCGATGAGCTGGACAATATTTTATAAAAAGGAATGGTGTTCATGGGGAATCGAGCGGATGAAATAAGAAAGCGGATCGCTAAAAGGAAGAAATTAAACAATACGACTTCTCAGCGTGGATACACGCAAAGTTCTTACCTTCTGCCGAGTGATGAAGAACGCTATGGATCAGAAAGGTATTCAAGTTTTGAAGGCGGGCCACCTCCGGAAGGATTTCACCCGTTATTTAAAAAAGAGACCTTCATGTTGAAAATTTTAGGTGCCGGCATTTTGGTACTGATTACAGCGATCATGTTTAAAAGCCCTTCTCCTGTTTTTGATGAAGCGAAGACGGTTGTGAACAGAACGATGGAAACCGAATTTCAATTTGCTGCAATCTCGTCCTGGTATGAGGATCAGTTCGGTAAACCTTTGGCATTACTGCCCGGAGGTACGGAGGATAAAGCCCCTTCTTCCGCTGTGACTGCCGATGAATATGCTCAACCCGCTTCCGGAAAAGTAGTAGAGAATTTTAAAACGAATGGTCAGGGCATCATGCTTGAAACTGAATTCGGAGAAGATGTGGCTGCGATGAAGGGAGGTCTGGTTATTTTTGCAGGAAAGAAGGATAAGCTCGGCAATACGGTTGTCATCCAGCACAAGGATAATTCGGAATCCTGGTATGGTCATCTTGAATCAATTGATGTGAATCAATACGAACATGTCGATAAAGGGTCTTCACTAGGGAAAGTTTCCACCAGCGGGGAAAGCGATGTCTCAGGGGAGTTTTATTTGGCTATTAAAATGGGTGATGAATTCATCGACCCGATACAGGTGATATCATTTGACTAATTTTACTTCAGTGTTAAAAAAACTTTATATTCACCCGCTGCTCTGGCTTGTCATGGCGATCGGCATAGCGACGGCTCATTTCCTCGAATTGATCATGCTGCTTTTCATCATAACCATTCACGAGTTGGGACATGGGATGACTGCTCAGCATTATTCGTGGAGAGTGAAAAGAATCGCGCTACTCCCATTTGGGGGAGTGGCTGAAATGGATGAACACGGGAACCGCTCGCTGCATGAGGAGTTCTGGGTGATTGTTTCGGGACCGCTTCAGCACGTCTGGCTCGTGGGAGCTGGATGGCTCCTGATGCAGGGAAGCTTCGTCAGTGAAGAGTTATTCACGCTCTTTTTTCAATTAAATCTGATGGTTCTGCTCTTCAATCTTCTTCCGATATGGCCGCTTGACGGCGGAAAGCTGATTTCATTATTGTTGTCGCTTAAATACAATTATCTTAAAGCATACGAAATAACGCTGATCAGTTCCTTGTCCCTGCTGATCATGTTTCATTTATCCATACTTGTCATTGCTCCGTTTCATTTGAATCTTTGGATTGTGTTATCCTTCCTCTATTTTTCATTGTGGATGGACTGGAAGCAGAGGAGGTATACTTTCATGAAGTTTCTGCTGGAACGTTATTATGGTAACAGTCATCAATTCGCCAATTTGAAACCTCTGCCCATCGAAGGAGAGGACACACTGTTAACGGTAGTGGAACGATTTCAGCGCGGTGTGAAGCATCCGCTTGTCGTACTTGAAAAAGGTACGGAAGTGGGGAAGCTTGATGAATATGAACTTCTCCATGCATTCTTTGCGGAAAAGATGACCAACGCCAAAACAAAGGATCTGCTCTACCTTTATTGACGAATGCCTAAAGACTGTATAAAGTAAATAATAG
>NZ_JABMCR010000345.1 GCF_013179555.1 Bacillus haikouensis | reverse complement strand
CTGTCAATAGCACAATATAAAAGTTGCGCCTTAGTTAACGGGCGACATTTCCGTAAAGATTTGCTAGTATTATTACGACTATTGACGATAAATGAAGGAGGTGTGGATTAATGAACGAACCGATCAATGAACAATCAAATGATAAAGAAAAGCAGGAAAAAGAAATGTATGATGAAGAGCTTCTCACAAGAGCCCTTCTGCAAGAAGATTTAGACCTTTTCCGGTCGGAGTTCATTCAATTACACTCCTATGATCAGGCTAAATTCTTTTCTAAAGTAGAGAATGAATTGAGAATTCGCCTTTACCATTATCTTTCTCCCGAAGAGATGGCAGAACTATTTGAGAGCCTTGATATAGATGAAGAGGATTATCAGGATATACTAGCAGAGATGAATCCTTCATATGCAGCTGAAATGCTGTCGAATATGTATGCAGATGATGCTGTCGATGTACTGAATGAACTTGATAAAGATCAGGTGGTCAGCTACCTGACCATCATGGACGATGATTCGGCTAAAGAAATTAAAGAGCTCCTTCATTATGAGGAATATACTGCCGGAAGTATCATGACAACCGAATTTGTCGCTATTTCACAGAATCAGACGGTCCGGTCTGCCATGTACATTCTGAAGAATGAAGCTCCAAATGCGGAAACGATCTATTACATTTATGTCGTAGACGATGATAAGAAGCTGGTAGGAGTCATCTCTCTAAGAGATTTGATCATCAGCCATGATGATGTCATGATATCAGAAATCATGAGTGAAAGAGTCATGTCTGCCGGGGTTAGCGAGGATCAGGAAACGGTTGCAAGACAAATGAAGGATTATGATTTCCTTGCTTTACCGGTTGTCGATTTCCAGCATCATCTGCTCGGGATCATAACGGTTGATGACATCATGGATGTAATGGAAGAAGAAGCATCGGATGATTACTCCAAACTTGCAGGTATTGCTGACTTGGATTCCATTGACAGAAACCCCTTCAACGCAGCTAAAAAGCGGCTCCCTTGGCTGATTGCATTACTATTTCTGGGAATGTTTACAGCGAGCCTCATCGGCCGTTTTGAAGCTACTCTTGATAAAGTAGCCATTCTTGCAGTCTTTATACCCCTTATTGCAGGGATGGCAGGAAATACTGGTACACAGGCTCTTGCCGTTGCTGTCCGGGGAATTGCCACTGGTGACTTGGAGAAGGAAAATAAACTTGCCCTTATCATTCGTGAAGCCGGGACAGGGCTGATTACCGGTACGACATGTGGAATTGTCGTGAGTATGATTGTATATGTATGGAAAGGGACATTTTTTCTGGGGATATTAGTCGGCGTATCAGTCATGGTTTCATTATTTGTCGCTACACTTGCGGGAACCCTTGTCCCCCTGCTCATGCACAAATTAAAAGTGGATCCTGCGGTAGCCTCGGGTCCTTTTATTACGACAATAAATGATATCATCAGCATCCTCATTTATTTTGGATTAGCTACATTGTTCATGAATTATCTTATATAGAAAGAATGGGGGAAAGCATTATGGAACAGCATGCCTCGGTAACATCTCTGGTTATCGTCATCATTGTCGCATTTTTGACGCCTATTTTGCTGCACCGATTTAAATTGAATTTCATTCCCGTGGTCATCGCTGAGATCATCATGGGGCTGGTGATAGGGAAAAGCGGTTTTGATCTTGTCCACCAGGATATGTGGCTTGAAACGCTGTCAACATTCGGATTCATCTTTTTAATGTTTTTAAGTGGACTCGAAATTGATTTTAAAGCATTCTCTAATAGTAAGAAAAAGAAAGAAATTCTACCAAGCGGTAAAGAAGAACCAAACCGACTGAAGGTTGCTACCATCATTTTCATTGGTATCTTCTTTGTCTCTCTTGGACTCTCTTATTTATTTGTGCTCTTTGGACTTATCGAGAATGCCTTCCTGATGACATTGATCATTTCAACTATTTCATTGGGAGTTGTCGTTCCAACACTTAAAGAAGCTCAAATATCCAAAACAGCCATCGGCCAAATCATCTTATTGATTGCCGTCATTGCTGACCTGGTTACAATGATCCTTCTGGCAGTATTCGTTTCACTCTACGGTGAAGGGCATGGAAGTATGTGGCTGCTGCTTGTCCTGTTTGGAGTTGGAGTACTTCTTTATCTGTTAGGAAAGCGTATGAAAAACAACAATTTTATAAAAAGCTTATCCACTGGCACAGTGCAAATTGGAACACGTGCAGTCTTCACGCTTATTATATTATTGGTGGCTGTCTCTGAAACAGTAGGTGCAGAAAACATCCTCGGTGCCTTTTTGGCCGGCGTGCTGGTGTCATTGCTGGCACCAAATCAAGAAATGGTACAGAAACTGGATTCCTTCGGTTATGGATTTTTGATACCTATATTTTTCGTCATGGTTGGTGTCGAGTTAGATCTTCATTCCATGCTGAATGATAAAAAAATGCTGCTCTTGATTCCTTTATTACTAATAGCATTTTTGATTTCCAAGTTGCTGCCAGTTTACCTGTTAAAGAAATGGTATGATACAAAAACGACCATAGCATCTGCGTTCCTGCTTACATCGACTCTTTCACTGGTCATTGCAGCAGCAAAGATTGCTGAAAGAATGGAAATCATTACTCCTCAAATGAGCGGAACTTTGATTCTCGTTGCCGTCATCGCGTGTATCATTACACCGATAGTCTTTAAGAAGTTATTCCCAAGAGAAAGCGCAACTGAGAAGAAACTGAAAGTGGTGTTCCTGGGAGCCAATCAGATGACCCTGCCTGCATCCAGGGAATTGCAATCTTCACTTTATGACTCCATCCTTTATCATACGATTCAGGATAAGTCGGATAAGAATATTGCAGACTCATTATTCAACATCAATGAAATTGAGGATTACGCGCTTGATACATTGGAAGCTCTTGATGTATTTGAGGCAGATATAGTCGTAATCTCGACGGGAGATGAAGAAGCAAATGCCACTCTTGCCGTTGCAGCAAAAGAAAGAGGCGTCGAACGGGTCATTGTCAGAGTCGAAAGCCCTGACCTGCATGAAACGCTGAGAGAGCAAGAAATTGAAGTCTACTCGGTATTCCTTTCTACGAAAGCATTGCTGAGAGCAATGATAGAATCACCATCAGTGATGAATATCCTGACAAACCAGGAAATGTCGCTGTACGAAATAAAAATGCTGAACAGCCAGTTTGAAGGTATGACTCTGAGAAAATTCCCGTTTACAGGAGATGTCATCTTTGTCCGGATTTTCAGAGGCAAAGATTCGATTGTCCCACATGGTGACACAGAGCTTCATATGAATGACAGGCTTATTGTGACCGGCTCTAAGGAATACGTGGATGAATTAAAACGCGAACTTGAATTCTGCGAATATTGTTAAAGGATGACTCCCCGGCCTGCCCGGGGAGTTTTTATTTAGGTCCGATTATAGAGGATTTTCACTTGTTGATACCTAATTAGTACTATAAGCTGAAGAGTAAGGAGATGATGGAAGATGTGGGAATTAAAAGTAGTGGAAATAAGAGAAAAGTTAAAAGCAACTTTTGAGGGGCTATCAAATGAAAAAATGAATGAGAAGCCTTCACAAGATGAATGGAGTATTGCACAAATCGTTCTGCACCTTGCAGGAGCAGAGACGCGTTTTATGAAACTTGCATTGGAGGCTGCACAAGAACAGCCGGATCATAAAGGGGAATC
>NZ_JABMCR010000344.1 GCF_013179555.1 Bacillus haikouensis | reverse complement strand
AAATTCCTCCACCTTGCTGAAAAGCGCTGGTTTCAATGAGTCATAATATCGATCATACGGATGTTGATTTGTCTTCATTCCCGGTCACCGCCTAGGGCTAAATGATTGCAATTAGCCAGAATTATGTACAACTTGTCATGCTTTGTCCACATGCCTGCATATACATTATTGTATACGATTATACCATTTTTGAGAAGGCAGGGAATTTTATGTCAAAGTTTCTTAAAGGCACAATCATCTTGATGGCTGCGGCCTTTATTACAAGGATATTAGGTTTTGTCAACCGGATCGTCGTTGCCAGATTCATCGGTGAGGAAGGTGTAGGCCTCTTTATGATGGCATTTCCCACTTTGATCCTTGTTATCACCATCACGCAGCTCGGTCTCCCTGTTGCCATTTCTAAAAATGTAGCAGAAGCAGAAGCAAGAGGTGATTTGCGCAAAGTAAAAAAAATATTGGTCGTTTCTTTATCCACTACTTTACTCCTATCCATCCTGTTCACTCCTGCACTTGTGCTCCTTGCCCCCTATTTGACCGAGACATTGTTTACGGATAAACGCATCTATTATCCGCTTGTGGCCATCGCCCCGATCATTCCGATCGTGGCCGTATCATCAGTGATCAGAGGGTATTTCCAGGGACGGCAAAATATGAAGCCGTCTGCCATCTCACAGGTTATTGAACAAGTCGTGCGCATCACCCTTATCGCCGTGTTGACAAAGACCTTCCTGCCTTATGGCATAGAATATGCGGCTGCTGCAGCCATGGCAGCATCCGTTCTCGGTGAGCTTGCTTCGCTTCTGTATTTGTTTGCAAGCTTTAAGTTAAGGAAGAGATTTAAAATGAGAAAAAATTTCTTCAAATCGATTAAAGGTGGCCGTCAGACCTTCACCGAACTGATGAGCGTCGCGCTCCCTGCCACAGGAAGCAGGATGATCGGTTCGATTGCCTGGTTTTTTGAACCGATCGTCGTAGCGCACAGTCTTGCCATTGCCGGAGTCGCTGCCTCCATGGCTACAAAACAATATGGTTCCCTTACCGGATATGCCCTGCCGCTTTTGTTTCTGCCTTCCTTTATCACGTTATCACTGTCACAGTCGCTCGTGCCTGCAATCAGTGAAGCAAATTCGAATAAAGATTATTCACTCATCGAACACAGACTTCAGCAGGCTTTACGTTTTTGCCTCATCACGGGTGGCATCTCAGTTGTCATTTTATATGTTTATGCCAAACCACTCATGCAGATCATGTATGGCAGCGAAAACGGGGCCATCTTCCTCATGATCATGGCACCGTTCTTCCTGTTCTATTATTATCAGGGACCGCTGCAAGCGGTACTTCAGGCGTTGGACCTTGCACGCGCTGCGATGATAAACAGTCTGATTGGAGCAGTCGTAAAGACTGCGGTGATCTTTATTCTTGCTTCACAACCGACATTCGGGATTAAGGGTGCGGCTTTAGGAATTGTAACAGGCTTCATACTGGTAACCCTTCTTCATCTGATGACAATCCTTAAATATATCCCGATGACCATTTATCTCAGGGACTATATCAAAATCACTCTTGTTCTCGCAGCATCTGGCCTTTGGGCACATTATTCGTATCTTACTCTCTTTACCGGGGAAGGGCTCGTTTGGAGGCTGATTTTCGGAGTCATATCGACTACGGTTGTGTATACTGTCCTTTCTTTTGCATTTAAGCTTATCGTTAAAAATGATTTAGCCAGAATTCCTTTTATACGGAGATTTATCATTTAATATAAACCCTGCTTTATCACCACTGCTGATTCCCTTGAAACCGCCTGGACCCTGTTGAAATCTGCCAGACTTTAATATATTACAAAGCCCCTTTCTGAGGATTCTACCAGAAAGGGGCTTTACTTATCGATGGGATCAACATAAAATTTCCCATTATGAAAACTGCAGAATGAGATATCGGAAATTTCTTTATAACCTCTTTCACGGAGCTCCTTTCGAAGCCAGAATGATGTTTTCCCCATCATCTCAAGATGGTTGCTCTGAACTTGCCCATCGAGTATAAGCGGGAGGGTTAAAGAGCCTGAAGAATTTTTTTCTTTCTTTAAGACCGATAAACTGCCGGATGGCTCTAGAACGGCAAATTCTACGTCTGCTATATTAAAGACATCCTTTTCACGCAGCTGAAGCAATAAATCATCATGATTATACCGCTGTTTCTTCATCTCTTTTTCATCTATTTTCCCATTATGAATCAGAACGGTCGGTTTTCCGTCGACAAACTCCCTGAATGATTTTGACCGCAATGAAAACCATGCAGATATAAACTGCACGATCACCATCACACTCATCGGAAGGATCGTGTGGATGATGGGGTCTGTCGGCTCTTCGATGGCCATTACGGCCATTTCAGCAATCATGATAAAGACTACCAGGTCCAATATGCTGAGCTCTCCAATTTCTCTTTTACCCATGATCCTGAAAATGAACGTGATTAGTAAATAAAGAAAAAGCGTGCGTATGATAATGAGCCAATATTCCTCCACAACTTTTCCCCCTCAAAAAAAACAATTTCACCTACTAGTATGAACTTCAGGGGAAAAATAATCGGAGGAATTTTTAACCACCCATGAATGGCCGCAGATATTTTACATAAACATAAACTGTTGAAACAGCAAGTGAAATGAGCGTGATGGGGATGCCGATCAGCAAATACTGTGAAAACTTGATATGTACATCTTCTTTAGTTGCAAGACCTGCAATGACCAAATTTGATGAAGATCCCAAAAGTGTGCCGTTCCCCCCGAAACATGCACCTAATGCAAGCGACCACCATACTGGATCCATATTGACCATACCAAATTCGCCGAATTCCTGTATTACCGGAATCATTGCTGCCACAAACGGAATATTATCGACGACGGCCGAAAGGATCCCCGTCCCCCAAAGAATGACAAATGACGTTTTCTGCATATCCCCATCGGTCGTTCTGATGATTTCTCGTGCTATTTCATCAATGAATCCCGCTTCCTCAATCCCTCCAACAAGAAGGAACAGGCCGATGAAAAAGAATAATGTCCCCCACTCCACCTCTTTTAATATACTTTCAGGCGGATATATTTTTTCCAGCAGCAGCATTAACAATACTGCACCTGCAATCGCTACCGTTGTTACATCAAGATGAAACATCGGGTAGAGTGAAAATCCGGTCAGAACCATCAAAAGAACGGCAATCGATTGAAATAACCCATTGTTTCTTTTCAGATAATCTTTTGCCACCACACCTTTAAGAAGCAGTTTACGGTCTTCTTTTACATGAAGGACCTCCCTGTACAACAGCCCCATGATCAATAAAGTGACGACATAAACAATCGCTGCGACCGGCAGCAGATTTTCCAGGAACGCATTGAAAGTAAAATGTTTCACGGCCTGTCCGATCATCATATTCGGGGGATCTCCTATCAGTGTAGCGGTGCCGCCGATGTTGCAGGCCAATATTGTCATGATCAAATACGGGATCGGCGGCAGATCAAGTAATCTTGTCAGTTTGAATAGAATGGGTACAAGCAGCATAGCAATCGTGACATTTGCCAAAAATGCGGATCCGACTGCCGCCAATAAGGAGAAAAGAATGAGAAGGGACAACCCGTTTCCATTTACGGATTGCGCCAGACGAATCGCGATATATTCGAAAAAGCCCGTCTTACTCGTCACCGTAACGATAAGCATCATTGAAAATAATAAAGCGATGGT
>NZ_JABMCR010000343.1 GCF_013179555.1 Bacillus haikouensis | reverse complement strand
CCAGGATCAAACTCTCCGATAAAAGTTTGAATAGCTCTTGTTTGCAACGATTCAATCGTTGCGGTAAATCTAGAATTAACGTTGACGTATTGTCTTGTTTTGTTCAGTTTTCAAGGTTCAATGTTTTGCGCACTTCGTTTGAAGCGACTTAACCATCATACCAATAATGCGACGCTGTTGTCAACAACTTTTTTTAATTTATTTTCTATCAATCAAGTTGTTTTGGCGTCTCACTTGCGACGGTTTTTAAAGTATATCAACCAATTCGAGTTCCGTCAACAGTTTCCACCAAATTAATTTAAACTTTTTGGAAACACTCTTTTTTATCCAAACTCTATCTGTTTGAAATCACGCGGCATTCATGATTTTCAACGCCATCCCTGCCGGTTCTATTGGGGATGAAGCGCATACTGCATGCTTTTACTCCCTCCTCAATTGATGCTATCAATCGAGAATGATTATCCTTCAGAAGATTACCCTTCATCTATCATTTACTAATTTCACTACTTCTTTCTTCTATATATAAGAAACCCCCGCACCAATTATCAGATTCGGCGCGGGGGTTTCTTTGTAACATTAATCGATCTTAATAATATTTTCGTCGTTGCGGTTCACTTTACCTGTCTTCTCCAATGTCACTCGCTGACCTTCTTTAAGGTTCGTGAAGACGATCGGCGTCACGATAGAAGGCGCATTTTCTTTGATATAGTCTAAGTCAACTTCCAGTAACGGCTGACCTGCTTCAACCTGGTCTCCCTCTTTTACAAGAGTTTCAAAGCCTTTACCTTCCAGTTTAACTGTATCAATTCCGACATGGATCAAAACTTCGCGGCCATTCTTGGATTCGAGTCCTAATGCGTGTTTAGTAGGGAATACATTCACTACTTTGCCGTCTACAGGAGAAACAATTGTTCCTTCTGATGGTATGATAGCGAATCCATCCCCCATCATTTTCCCGGAGAACACTTGGTCCGGCACTTCAGTGATTTCTTTGATTTCACCTGTGATAGGTGACACGAACTTTTCGTTCTTTTCTGCTTCTGTTGTTTGAAGTGCTTCAGGGTTCACTTCTTCAATTTGTTGTTCTACTTCTTCATTTGCGCTTGTTTCTGCTCTGCGTGGAGCTTTTCCGCGCATGATGTCTTGCATCTGTGATTTCAATGTATCGGATTTAGGACCGAAAATTGCTTGAATGCTGTTACCTACTTCAAGTACCCCTGAGGCACCTAATTTCTTAAGTCTTGGTTTATCTACGTTTTTCGCGTCGTTTACCGAAACACGCAGTCGAGTGATACATGCGTCTAAGTGAGAAATGTTCTCTTCTCCACCTAAAGCTTTAAGAACATTGTAAGGAAGTTCTCCCGCAGTTGCTGTTGTACCTGCATCGTCTTCTTCTTCCACTTCTTCCCGGCCTGGTGTCATAAGGTTCCATTTACGGATGGCAAAACGGAATCCGAAGTAGTAAATGACCGCAAATACAAGACCTACAGGGATGACGATCCAAGCGTTAGTCTGAGGATTAATCAGACCAAACAAGATATAGTCAATCATACCCCCAGAGAATGTCATACCAATTTTTACATCTAATAAATGCATCGTTAAGAATGAGAGACCTGCAAATATCGTATGAATACCGAACAGTATCGGCGCTACGAATAAGAATGAGAATTCAATCGGTTCTGTGATACCTGTCAAGAAAGACGTCAATGCTGCAGAACCCATGATTCCTGCCACTATCGCTTTACGCTCAGGACGGGCTTCATGGTAGATCGCAAGGGCCGCTGCAGGAAGACCGAACATCATGAACGGGTATTTACCTGTCATGAAGGTACCAGCTGTCAGATCTTGAACACCGTCTTGTATTTGTTTCATGAAGATCGCCTGGTCACCACGGATGATGTTACCTGCTTCTGAAGTATACGTTCCAAACTCAAACCAGAATGGTGAGTAGAAAATATGATGAAGTCCGAACGGGATAAGGGCACGTTCGATGACACCGAAGATGAATGCAGCAAAAGCTCTGTTTTCACCCAGCATAAAGTTCGAGAATGCGTTCAGGCCGTTTTGGATTGGCGGCCAGATCAATAGCATCAACAACCCTAATACAACTGCAGATGCTGCTGTTGCGATCGGTACAAACCGTTTACCTGCGAAGAACCCCAGGTAAGAAGGCAGTTCGATTTGGAAGAAACGGTTGTACATATATGCTGCCAGTATTCCGACGATAATACCGCCGAATACCCCGGTTTGAAGTGTCGGAATTCCGAGAACAAGTGCATGGGCAGGATCTACCCCCTCACCCGTTACATCACCGATTCCTAACCCTTCAACTGTCCCCATTGTTACGTTCATAATCAAGAAACCAACAATGGCAGCAAGTCCGGCAACTCCTTCACCGCCGGCCAGCCCAATGGCCACACCGACCGCAAATAGTAACGGCAAGTTATCAAAAATGATTCCACCCGCTCGTTCCATAACTCCAGCAACGGTTTCAACGCCGCCGTTTGCAAGGAATGGAGCAATTTCCAATAAAGTAGGATTCTGCAGGGCATTACCAAATGCCAGCAGAAGTCCTGCAGCCGGTAATATCGCTACTGGAAGCATTAACGCTTTACCGACTTTTTGTAAGACGCCAAAAGCCTTTTTAAACATAAGTTTTCCTCCTTTTAATAATTGTGCATAATTTAGCAGATTAGATGATAGCTGCAAACAAGAAAAGCAGAAGCCCCTTGCTCAGCCCCGACAAGCGTTGGACGGACCAAACGTCTTGAGGAGTCAGACGCTGGAGCCGGCCATGAAAAAAGGCATGAGAAAAGAGGATATTGAACGTATAAGGATAGACTACCCCAATTCATACGTTTCAATTATCTTCTTTACTCATGCCTGATCGAACAGTAACACGTAAGATAGATAAGTACATTATTTAACTTTTGTCTGTATACGCTGCAGATGCATCGTTAAGTACACTGCTTCTGCATCATAAACAGGTTTCCTTAATGTTTGCTGCATCATCTTGATCAGCTTCCAAGATAGATTATAGCAGAGAGGGTATTCCTCTTTCAACAGTTTTGCTATTTTTTCAGGTTCCTCGACCCGTTCTTCCCGCAGGACACGCTCGATTGTGTATCGGATATGACGAACCAGCCTCATATAATCGACGCTTTCTTTGTTGATTTTGACTTCGAGCTGCTGTTCGATCATGGAGGTGAGCCTCGATATCAATTGCGAATGCTGATTGACCTCCGAAAGATCTTTATTCATCATGGCACTGTGGATATGGAGCGCGATGAAGCCGACTTCCCCTTCAGGCAGATTCACATCCGTCATCTCATTGATCATCCCGACGACTTCACGGGCTATTTCATATTCAAACGGATAGAGGGTCCTCGTTTCTACTAAAAAGGGATTTCGTATCTCCATCCCTCTCATCAGTCGATTAATGGCAAAGAGGATATGATCAGTAAGTGCAATGTGAATATGTTCATTCAAGAACGAATTCGTGCGTTCCCTTATCAATTCGATTGCAGAAATGATGACATTCGAAATATCTTCATCCAGGAGCGGCAGCAAGTTTTTATACTGTTCCTGCTCCTTTTCCCCTTTCAGGACAAACATTTTTTCCGCAATGTCATTCCGGATGGGGTCTCCGCTCTTTCGATTAAACCCGATCCCTTTTCCAATCAGAACGACTTCCCCATAGCTTTCATGCTGGGCGATCAGCACATTATTATTCAATGTTTTTTTTACATTCAAAG
>NZ_JABMCR010000342.1 GCF_013179555.1 Bacillus haikouensis | reverse complement strand
GCTCATCGATCCTTGTCTTTCGAAGAAACTTGCCGATTCTGGTCACCCGTGGATCGTTGATGCCTGCCCATCTTGGACCATCTTTCTCGGCATCCATTTCCATCGTTCGGAGTTTTAGCAGCTGAAAGTATCTCCCTTTCGCCCCTACCCTCTCTTGCCGATAAAACACTGTCCCTTTCGAGTCCATTTTTATAGCGATAGAAAAAATGACCAGTATCGGCATTGCAGCTGCCAGACCAGCAACAGCCAGAACAATATCAAATAACCTTCGGACCGTAAGATATGTAGCAGATGACAAAGGGACGTTTTCTATATAGAACATTTCTTCATTCGTGGAAATTCCCCTTAAACCTCTTATACCATCGACTTTCAACGACAAAAAACTCCACCTCCAGAATTTTCCTTATCGAAATTTATCACTTTATGTTCACTATGGAGAACGTAAGCTTGAAAGTATCTTAACAGATTTTCAATTCGTTAGAAATAGATATATTTTCACCCTTTTTCCATCTTTGTCCAGAACGATTGATCAACCTGTTCCTGCACTTGGGGAGTAGGCTGATATCCCCAAAAAAAATCGTGACTATTGATTCACCATGAAAATCAAGAGTATGTGAACCGGAATATACACGCTTCTTGTTGAAAACTAGGAGGGGTTCCTATTATTCGGCACCATTTTTATTTTTCAAGAATAAGATAGTACAAGCATTAGTTTTAATAGTTTTAGAGTAATGCTAACAAAGGAAAGTAGGGGCAAAAAGATGAATGAAGACATCTATGTAGAAAACTTCAGCGGTGCGAATGACTCCCTTAAAATACAGGCTGCCATTGACTATTCCAGAAACAATAGAGGAAAGAACGTTAAACTGGGAAACAGGGATTATTTAATTACCGCACCAATCGTTATTAAGCAAGGTGTCAAATTACTGTTTGATTATGGAACGCAGTTTATTGTCGAAGGGAACTTCCGGGTATTGGAATTGCAAAAAAACGCTTCACTGGAAGGGGCCTACATTGCCATCAATGACGCGGCATTTGATTCAGAAGTAATTTATTTAAATGGAAAATATAAATATTACAATACATGGAATCGGACACAGATTAGAGATATTAACATTGTCAACTGGCACAGCAGTCACAAAGGTATCGGCGTATCACTTTTTTCCGGCGGTGCCGGCCATGAAATTTCTTTCGTCCATTTTGAAAATATCAAAATAGCCGGAATGAAAATCGGCATGAAACTGGTTGCCAATCGGCCATCTTCCGGGCTTGCCTGGATCAATGCAAACCGGTTTCTCAGCGTGTCACTGGATGATTGCATCGAAATGATCACCATGACCAGCAGCTCTACAATCCCATATGAAATCAGCGGGAACCAGTTCAGGGACCTTCAAATTCAGCCCACACCCATAACCACAAAAGTGTTGAAGGTTAGTGGCCAATTCAACTATTTCGATGGAATGGTTTGGGACGTGTCATCTATCCCCCACAACGGTCCTGTGATTGAATTGACCGCTAACAGTATGGACACCACCCTCACTATTCCCTCCGTACCTGACAACCGGATTATCGATAATGGACAGCGGAATAAGGTTAATCTTTAACAATTAGTTTGCTGGGTATTAATCAAAGTGTAAACTTGTAATCAACAATGGAAATTTAAACAAAGCTAATAAACCCGAACTAATTTGAATTCTTAAATTCAAATTAGTTCGGGTTTTAATTAAACTTAAACACTTTTGTCCCAGGATCTTCATGTAATTAGGTTTGGGATGAAATCTCTTCTGCAAAAAATGAAACTTACATGTAACTCCTGGCTGGATTACAGCCGGTCTGCTTTGGCAAAGTGCCGGCTCACACTGTCAGTATCGTTCGTTCCATTAAGCCGAGGCAGCCTGTCCTCCCAGACTTTAACTCTCTCTTAATTACTTCAAACTCTCCGAAAGCTCTGTAAAAATAACCCCCAGTGCATATGCACCGGCATCCGGATGACCGAGGCTTCTTTCGCCGACTGTACCGGCACGTCCCATCCGGGCAACGATATCCTTGGTTTTTTCGGCTCCCTCTACAGCAGCGGCAGCTCCTTTTTCAAAAGCAGTCTTGAAGTCATCACCGGCTGAGGCACTTTCCGACCAGGAGTCAGCACAAGGGACGAGTGCATCGACGAGTGTTTTATCGCCCACTTCTGCACCTCTGCCAAATGAGCGCTCGCCTGTATTCTGGATTCCCTTGACGGCAGCCTGCAGCATATCTGCAAATTCTTTAACATTTAACTCCATTCGATCTGCCACCGATTTGCCTGCAGCGCGGAATGCGGATCCCCATATCGGACCGGAAGCCCCTCCGCAATATTCCATAATGACCATGGAACTCGCGTCTAAAAAGCGGCCGATCGTCAGGTTATCCTGACTAAGGATGTCTTTCCATTCCCGTTTCAATTGCTTGAACCCTTTGGAGACGCTCATCCCGAAATCTCCGTCCCCTGCATGTGAATCCAATTCACAGAAAGGTACTTCGTTCTTGATGATGATGTCGCTCATTTTATCAGCCAGATAGATGATGTTCTCCAGAGAAGCTTTATCATTTTTGATTACCGCGTGCTCTTCTGGTGTTTCAACTTCAAATGATACGGGTTTCGTTTCTTCCTTCTCCTCAAGATCGATGTATTCGACACCCGGCACCGGTCCGTCCACTCTGAACGCAGGCGCATGACTTTCGCTGGACAGCAATGTTTTTAACTCTTCGTCCAGCTTCATCACGGTCAGGGAGATACCCGCCATATCGATACTGGTCATGTAATTACCGACAAAGGAACGGTTCATATTTATCTTTTTTTCAGACAGAATCCGGGTTACGGCATTGTTGAATAGATAGAGTTCTTGCAATGGCGTGCCCCCAAAGCCATTAACAAGGACAGCGACCTCGGATGAATCACCCTCTTCGATTTTCAGATCTTTCAGCAGGTCGTCCGTCATACGCTTGGCCAATTCATCAGCGGACGCGATCTTTTCCCGTCTTATACCCGGTTCGCCGTGAATCCCGACACCGTATTCGATTTCGTCATCAGCCAATTTGAATGTTGGCGAACCACTGGCTGGAACGGTGCACGAAGTCAATGCGAAGCCAATGCTGCGGACATTTTCAGCTGCCTTTTCCGCCACCGCTTTAACTTCCTTCAAGTCCCTGCCTTCTTCAGCAGCCGCTCCGGCAATTTTATGTACCAGCACAGTTCCGGCTACCCCGCGGCGTCCCACTGTATAAAGGCTGTCTTCCACCGCAATATCATCATCGACTTTGACATATTCAACTTGGATGCCATCCTCGGAAGCCAAGTGAGCCGCATTTTTAAAGTTCATGATGTCCCCGCTGTAATTCTTGATGACCAGCAGAACTCCCTTTTTACCGGCAGTCGCTTTGATCGCCTGATAGACCTGGATCTGCGAAGGTGACGCAAATATGTCGCCGCACACGGCCGCATCAAGCATCCCTTTTCCGACAAGCCCTGCATGTGCAGGCTCATGACCGCTTCCTCCGCCGCTGATCAGGGTTACCTTATTTTCATTCAAGTCCTTTTTCTTCATGACCTTGTACTTTTTCAAAAACTCAAGCTCCGGATGTGCCATCGCCATCCCATTGCACATTTCCACGACCAAGTCTTCAGGTTCATTCATGACTTTCTTCATTTATAAATCCTCCTCCTGTTTGTGATTTCTCAAATTATCTCACTGCCCGTGATAAAACGAAAGCAATTCAATTT
>NZ_JABMCR010000341.1 GCF_013179555.1 Bacillus haikouensis | reverse complement strand
CTGGTGAACGGATCGTCAGGTATCGCTGTGGGGATGGCGACGAATATCCCGCCTCATAACCTTGGTGAGGTAGTTGACGGAATCCTTGCATTAAGTAAAGACCCTGACATCACAATCCAGGAATTGACCGAGTACATTCATGGTCCGGACTTTCCTACTGCCGGTTTGATTGTGGGAAGAAGCGGAATCCGCCGTGCCTATGAAACAGGTAAAGGTTCCATTACGATGCGTGCCCGTGTAGAAATTGAGCAGAAGAGCAACGGGAAAGAAACGATCATCGTCCACCAAATCCCATATCAAGTGAATAAAGCAAAACTGATTGAAAAAATAGCAGATCTTGTGCGCGATAAGAAAATCGACGGCATCACGGATCTTCGTGATGAATCAGACCGTAACGGTATGCGTATTGTCATTGAAGTCAGAAAAGACGCCAATGCAAATGTACTGCTGAACAACCTTTATAAGCAGACAGCCCTGCAAACAAGTTTCGGGATCAATCTGCTGGCTCTCGTAAACGGTCAGCCGAAAGTATTGAACTTGAAAGAATGCCTGTATGAATACCTCCAGCATCAACGTATTGTCATCCGCCGCAGAACTGAGTTTGAATTGCGTAAAGCGGAAGCAAGAGCGCATATCCTGGAAGGTCTCCGTATTGCACTTGATCATATTGATCAAATCATTGCCCTGATTCGTGGTTCTCAAACGACAGAACTTGCGAAACAAGGGCTGATGGAGCAATTCTCTCTATCTGAAAAACAAGCACAAGCGATCCTTGATATGCGTCTTCAGCGTTTAACAGGCTTGGAGCGCGAGAAGATCGAAGAAGAGTACCAGGAGTTAATGAAGCTGATTACAGAACTGAAAGCCATTTTGGCAGACGATGAAAAAGTACTTGAAATCATTCGTGAAGAGCTTCTGGAAATCAAAGAGCGATTCAACGACGAAAGAAGATCTGAAATTGTCGCCGGCGGAATTGAAAACATAGAAGACGAAGATTTGATCCCGCGTGAAAACATCGTTGTTTCTCTTACTCATAACGGCTATATCAAACGCCTTCCAGTCTCGACTTACCGCAGTCAAAAACGAGGGGGACGTGGAATTCAGGGTATGGGCACAACTGGCGATGACTTTGTAGAACATCTTCTGACAACATCTACTCATGATACGATCCTGTTCTTTACGAATAAAGGAAAAGCGTATCGTGCAAAAGGATATGAAATCCCTGAATTCAGCCGTACGGCAAAAGGGCTTCCGATCATCAACATGCTCGGGGTGGAAAAGGATGAATGGATCAATGCGATGATTCGGGTGGAAGAGTTTGTAGATGACTGGTATCTATTCTTCACAACGAAACACGGTATATCCAAACGTACGCCAGTCTCTGATTTTGCCAATATCCGTACAAACGGTCTTATTGCCATCAATCTGAGAGAGAATGATGAATTAATTTCCGTCAAGCTGACTGATGGAGAAAAAGATATGATTATCGGTACGAAAAAAGGTATGCTGATCCGTTTCCCTGAAACTGACGTCCGTTCTATGGGACGAACGGCAACCGGTGTTAAAGGGATCAACTTATCCAAAGATGATATCGTCGTAGGGATGGAAATACTTGAAGAGAAGAATGACGTCCTTGTCGTTACCGTGAACGGATATGGTAAGCGTACTCCTGCCAGTGAATACAGAATCCAGACCCGCGGCGGTAAAGGACTTAAAACGTGTAATGTCACGGAGCGTAATGGGGAACTCGTTTCTGTCAAAGCTGTTACAGGGGAAGAAGACCTCATGCTCATCACGGCTCATGGAGTCCTGATCCGTATGGACGTGAACGACATCTCGACAACCGGCCGTAACACTCAAGGTGTGAAACTGATCCGTCTTCAGGAAAGTGAATTCGTTTCTACTGTAGCAAAAGTAGAAAAAGAAGAAGAGGAAGAAACAGAAGCACCTGTAGAAACAGCGGATGATGCAGTGCAAACAGACACAGATTCCACAGAAACTGAACAACCGAATGATGATTCGGAAGAATAAATAACTTAAAGCTGCTTCCTGGGGAGGGTTTTCCTCAGGAAGCAGCTTTTTTTGTGAGAAAGCAACGGAGCATTTCATTTAAATATCAACAAACTTTACGAAAAATCAAACCATTATGAAATTAATTTGGTAAAATAAACTAAATAGACAAGCATGACTTGAGGTGTAATGAAATGAAGGTACGTCGTGATGAAGTTCAAGCAGGCTGGATTTTGGAAAAAGATATCGTGGGAATGACGGCAAACCCCATCATTCCAAAAAATACTATATTAAATGAAGAACATATTAAAATCCTGCGGGCATTTAATATCACTGAAGTAACGATAGAGAAAACAAAGCCTGGTGTAAACAACAACCTACCCGCCCAAACGATTTCACCTGATGAATCACCAGCCAGGCAAGAAGCTGCTGGTGAAAGCCTTACCGAGGCAGGTACTAATAAAGGTTTTATCAGCACCTATTTACGAAGTGTCGGTGAATTCAAACAGGAATTTACGAACTGGCAATCAGGTACGCCGATAAATATAGCGAATATGAGGAAAATCACATTGCCCCTCTTAAAAACAGTAGAACAGAACAAGTTCTTGCTCTACTCATTGAATCATCATGCTGCAAAAAACGATTATCTCTATCATCACCCTATTGCAGTCAGCATCCTGAGTGCAATGATTGGTAAGAAAATCGGACTTGATAACGGCCAGGCCAATCAATTGGCACTTGCCGGTGTACTTGCTGACTGCGGAATGTCAAAAGTCTCAGCAAACATCCTGATAAAAGAGAAGCCACTTTCGGAGCAAGAGTTCCAAGAGATCAAACTTCATACAGCTAATGGCTATAAAATGGTAAAGGATTCCCCACTTTTAAAACCAGAAGCGAAACTCGCAGTCTTTCAACATCATGAACGATTTGACGGTACCGGCTACCCGACGTCAGAAAAGAGTGATCGAATCCACTTGTATTCTCAGATTGTCGGGATTGCCGATGTATTCCACGCCATGACGTCAGAAAGGATATATAGAAGCAGGCAGCCGATCTTCAAAGTACTCGACATGATCAGTAAAGATCTATTCGGGAAATTTGATATTAAAGTAGTGAATGCACTTATGAACCTGATAGGGGACTTGGATATTGGAACAGCAGTCAAATTATCAACCGGGGATTACGGTGAGGTCGTCTATACAAAAGCAAACGCTGTTACGAAACCGATTGTAAAGCTAAATAACAGTGAGGAGCTGCTCGACCTCTCACTGCAAAAAGATATCTACATCACAGAGGTACTGGGGTAAGCCTTTGTTATAAAAGTTCCATTCTATATAACCAAGAGAATCTATTTTTCTTGGTTTCTACTTTTTCCTGAAATAAACCTTGCTTAAATCCCTCAAGCTATGTATAATATTATTTGTTGTCCGAAAGACATGATATATTGTTTTCCGAAAAAATATTTTTGTGAAATAATTAAAATGTCTTGACGGAAAACAGACAAGATGATATATTATAAAGGTCGCTTCAAACGGAGCACATAAAACATTGAACCTTGAAAACTGAACAAAACAAGACAATACGTCAACGTTAATTCTAGATTTACCGCAACGATTGAATGTTGCAAACAAGAGCTATTCAAACTTTTATCGGAGAGTTTGATCCTGGCTCAGGACGAACGCTGGCGGCGTGCCTAATACATGCAAGTCGAGCGGATCGATGGGAGCTTGCTCCCTGAGATCAGCGG
>NZ_JABMCR010000340.1 GCF_013179555.1 Bacillus haikouensis | reverse complement strand
TAGCCTGTGGTAATATGGCTTCCCATCCGTCGATTTTGAACCAGCGGACAATGACGACATAAGCTATGTATCCGAGACTTGAAATAAACAATGTAAGAAGCCCTTTCTTTAACTGTTGATTATCTTTGTCCTCTGATTTTTGGGTGTAGGAGGTCAAGACCACTCCAATGATCAGGGCGATGACCGCACCGCTTCCGAGCATGATTGTTTCCACGGTGGTCCACTCTTTAAACACAAGGACACCGAATAAGGTGGTACCGATCAATTGCATACCTGTAGAAATGGGCACGGTTTTCGCAACCCCTATAAACTTGACGCTGGCAAGTTGATTGACTTGTCCCACAGCCCAAAACACTCCTGAAATAAAACCGACTCCCCACACGAGCATCGATAATTCCGGCGATTTAAAAAAGAAAACACCTGCTGCGAACAACAGGGACCCGATTGTGATTCCAACCGTCTGACTATAGGCAGTCCCGCCAAGCTTCACGCTTACAAACACAAGGCTTCCCCATGCAACTGCGGGGATCAGGGCTAACAAAATTCCTGTCATATCTTCACTTCCTTTTACATATCTGACACTAGTTTTCCACTGAAGGTAAAAAATAGGCATGATTTTAAAAAAACACCCCGCCATTTCTTCCATATGCATTGATGCATACCCGTAATTTATGCTGAATAATCGCTCTAGAGGTGGAAGAATGCAGAAACAGTTATTTTTAAAAAGATCGAAAAAACCTATTTACAATAAAAGAATGGAGTGCCGATGAAGGAAGATGATTGTACTTTATATAAAGAAATCCTGAAACGGATGAAGGAAGATCGGAAACAAAAATACATGAAGTGATTGAGGGAATTTCTATGAATACCTTGTAGGATAATCCTTTCTGTTGAAGGGTTTTTTCATTTTTTAGGAGAATTATGTAAGAGTGAAAAGGAGATGACTCAATTGGATTATTGGATTCGGGCTGCCATCACCTCCCTCTTATTTCCGGCAAGCATCATCAATACTCTATTAAGCAGGAAAGAAAAGCAGCCGCCCCCGGGTAAATTAATACTTACTGAAAGAGGGATATTTCATGTAATCGAGAAAGGACAGGGGCCGGTTACCGTTCTAATGGATGCAGGGTTATCAGGTCAATCCCTGCATTGGCATAGGGTACAGGAAATCTTGAGCAGACATACCCATACTATTTCTTTCGACCGCAAAGGGTACGGCTGGAGCTGCAAAAGGAAATATGGGGACGGAATTAACACCGTGAAAGACATGGAAGCCATTGTATCCGCGTTAGGCGTGAATTCCCCGATAGTGCTTGCGGGCCATTCTTACGGAGGACTGAACGTCCGCTTATTTGCAAGTGAAAACAGAGAAAGGGTGAAGGGGATCGTCTTCGTGGATGCTGTTGGTGAGGGTAGATATCTGACAGGCGGATTCGATTCAAAGAGAAAGAAGGAATGGCAGAAAAATCTCGTGATGATGAAAGTCGGCCATTACACTGCCTACATTGGGCTGCCCCGTCTGCTGAAGATGAAGGTAGGCGGAAAATACATTTTCCCTGAGCTGGAGAAGTACCATTCCTGCGTCGGCTACAGCCCAAAAGCTTATGAAGCGGTATACAAAGAATTAAAGGACAGCAATGTAACCGCTCAGCAGATATTGTACAGCCGCCCCCTTGACCGGTCGCTTCCGCTGACAGTCATTCAATCAGGGAATGAGTCAGGGGAATGGACAGGGTATCAGGACAGGCTGAAAGAACTTACAGACCATGTGACCGAAATAAAAACAACTCACGGACATAATATTCATATGGAAAATCCCGAACTCGTAGCAGATGCTGTGCTAAAACATATCTAATCATACCAAAAAGAGCGGATCTTTAATGACCGCTCTTTCTCATTCATTGACAGTTGTTGATATGGGGACGATGACACGTCTATCGTCAATACTGACTAGCACATGTACCTCCCTGTTAAGGGATAAATCTTTAAAGCGCAGGGAATACATGCCTGTCGGGTTTTTTTCCATAGACTGCATCACCACTTGGGAAAAACGGGGATCCTTTACGACAAGTTCAACTGCGTCTCCCTGTTTTTCACTTTGTTCATCAGTCAGCAAAATGAATTGATCTGCAGCAGCACTGGCTGGAAACGATTCTCCGGCGACCCCATCGAACTTCACCTTGATCTTCTGACCGATTTTTAAATCTTCACTATGTAACGATTTGTCTTTATCAGATTGGAATTCTGTTTTATTATCAAAGGTAAACCATACGTCGTTAATCAGCACTTTACTATTCTCAAGATCTATATCAGTCGCAAAGCCTATGAAATTTTCATTGTGCTGAGGCTTGCCGGCACTACCCGAATGACATCCGGTTATGAGAAATAAGACACACAGCATGAATAAGATGGACTGTTTTTTCATAGACTCCCTCCTCATAAGATTAGACGTACTAAAGCACTATTTGGTTTCACTATTTTTTGAAAAAAAGTTTATTTCCTACTTTTTCTACAAAAGATGGAAATAGTTGATAAATGACACTTCCCGCATTCATCCAGCCCGGCAGATTAATTTCCCTTCTATTTGTAAACAGGGAATCGACCACTTTTCCTGCGACTAAATGAGGGCTCAACATCCATTTATTAACATTATTTACATATGTTCCAGATTCATCGGCAATCGAAAAAAAGTCGGTGGCAATCGGTCCGGGATTGACGGCAGTCACTTGGACCCCATAGCGGGCAGCTTCCATCCGCAGACTATTGGTGTACCCGAGAACCGCATGTTTAGATGCTGAATAGGCACTCGATTTAGGGGTAGCGAATTTCCCCGCCTGAGAAGCTATATTGATGATGTGCCCAAAGCCGTTCCTGTGCATATGGGGAAGGACCTCCCCTGTACATGCCATCAAGCCGAGAACATTTACTTCAAACATCCCTTTCACAACTGAGAAAGGGGCTTCGTGTGCTTCTTTGAATATCCCAAATCCGGCATTATTGATTAAGCCGTGCACTTCTCCGAAATCATCCATGATCGTGCTAAAAACACCGGGTATTTCGTCGTATTGAGCTACATCCAGCGGATAAATTTCCACTTTCGTCTTGTATTTGGTTTCGACCGTTTGTTTCAGCTTTTCAAGCAAGTGCAGACGCCGGGCAATCAAGGCAAGATTCCCTCCGTTTTCAGCCACTTTCAATGCCATTTGTTCCCCGATCCCGCCGGATGCACCTGTAATGATAATGTTCTTCCCTTTGATTCTTTGGTTCAAATCAATTCACCCCGATTACGCATAATAGTAGTAAACATTGTTTTGTTTTTCTTTCCGGATGGATCCGATAGATTCAAGATAATCCAGTTGACCGATTGTTTCCGATAAGGTAAGTCCGAGCTCCTTTTGATAAACGGAAGGAAATAAACGTTTGCAAATATCAAAAACCGTTTGCTGTTTACCTTGCAGCATACCCAGGACCGATCCGGCTCTTTCCTCCTGTTTCGCAAGTCTCTTCGGAATCAGGGCATGAACATCATCGACTTCTTTCCCATGACCGGTATAGGCGTATGATATGGGAATGTTCATTAGCTTTTTCAACGAATCATTGTATTGAAGAAGCGGCTTTGTTCGCTCTGTCCCTCCTTCAAAAGGAGGCTCGATGATTGGATTGGGAGAGATATGGACGAGGATATGATCTCCCGCTATCATGACCCCGTCACTTTCCCGGTAAAAAGAAAGATGACTTTGGGCATGCCCAAGAGTTTCAATGACCTTCCAT
>NZ_JABMCR010000034.1:2133-23137 GCF_013179555.1 Bacillus haikouensis | reverse complement strand
TATAACTTCTATGCATCGTCACCGGAATGGAAATGGCAGGCACAGCATATCTTGTCGAGCTTATTCTATGAAAATAAAGCGGGAAGGCTGACAGAAGAAACGAGCAGGGACCTTTACGGTGAGAACATACTTGCAAGTGTTTCCAGGATGGAGTTATTCAACAGCTGTCCTTTCTCGCACTTCGCAAGTCATGGGTTGAAGCTCAGGGAAAGAGAGTTCTTTAAACTTGAGGCACCTGATATCGGGGAGCTGTTTCATTCCGCACTGAAATGGATATCGGATGAGGTAGAGAAACATGGTCTGACCTGGGCTGCCCTAACAAAGGCTCAATGTCTGCAATTGGCTAAGGATGCGGTTGCGATGCTGGCTCCAAAATTGCAGCACCAGATTCTCCTAAGCTCAAACCGCCTTCATTATATCGCGAAGAAGCTTGAACATATCATCGGCCGTGCAAGTCTCATACTGAGTGAGCATGCGAAAGCGAGCGGATTTGTACCTGTCGGGGTGGAACTTGGATTCGGACCGGATGCAGAATTGCCGCCTTTTCAATTTCAATTAAAGAATGGCACGAAGATGGAACTTCAAGGACGAATTGACCGGGTGGACAAGGCTGAAGATGAAAATGGGGTATATCTGCGCATTGTCGATTATAAATCCAGCGCGAGGGACCTTGATGTGACAGAGGTTTATTACGGACTTGCGCTGCAAATGCTGACGTATTTGGATATCGTCCTATCCCATTCGAAACAATTCGTAGGCAAAGAGGCGCAACCTGCAGGGGTATTGTATTTCCATGTTCATAATCCGATGATCAACAGTAAGAAAATATTGACACTGGATCAAATTGAAAATGAAATATTTAAGAGCTTCAAGATGAAGGGGCTGGTCCTGGGGGACGCCGACATCATCCGCTTGATGGATCGGTCCCTTGATTCTGGAAGTTCGGATATCATTTCTGCGGGAATAAAAAAGGATGGCACTCTTTCATCAAGGTCCAAGGCCGCTTCGAAGGATGATTTCTATTTCATGCGTAAACATGTCAGAAGGCTTTATGAAAATGCCGGCAATCAAATTGTTTCGGGTGCCGTTGATATTACACCTTATAAACTGAAAGACAGGACTCCCTGCCAATTCTGTTCTTACCGTCCAGTTTGTCAATTCGATCAATCGCTCGAAGAGAATGATTACAGAGTCCTGCGGGCGGCTAAAGCAGATGATCTGCTCGCAAAAGTAAGAGAGGAAGTTAATGAATATGAGTAATTATACCGTTCCCGTTAAACCGGAAGATGTCACATGGACGGATGACCAGTGGAAAGCAATCTGGGCTAAAGGCCGGGATATCCTGGTTGCGGCCGCTGCCGGATCCGGAAAAACCGCAGTGCTTGTCGAGCGTATCATACAACGTATCCTTTCGGAAGAAGACAGGCTGGATGTCGATGAACTGCTGGTTGTTACTTTTACAAATGCATCCGCTGCTGAAATGAGGCACCGTATCGGCCAGGCAATTGAAAAAGCGATCGATGAAGATCCTCACTCGACACATCTCAGGAAACAGCTGAGCTTATTGAACCGGGCTTCGATATCAACGTTGCACTCTTTCTGTCTCGAAGTAATCCGAAAATATTACTATCTTATCGATATAGATCCCGGGTTCAGGATCGCAGATGAAACAGAAGGGGATCTGATCCGTGACGAAGTGCTTGATGAATTATTTGAAGACGAGTACGGAAAAGAAGATAACAATGCGTTCTTCAGGCTGGTGGATACCTATACAAACGACCGCAGTGACGGTGCCCTTCAAGAGATGATACGTAAACTGTATGATTTCTCCCGTTCCCATCCAAATCCGGAAAAATGGCTGCGGGGGTTACCGCAGATGTATGACATCAGTGAGGAATCAGAAATTGATGCTCTTCCGTTTATGGAACCCCTGAAAATAGATATTAAACTGCAGCTGCAAGGTGCGAGAACCCTGTTCCATAAGGCGCTTGAATTGACAAAGGTTCCCGGGGGGCCATCTCCAAGAGCTGAAAACTTCATGGACGATCTTTTGGTTGCCGATGGGCTGCTTCAGGCAGAAAAGATCTCATGGAATGCCCTCTACGAGAAAATACAGAACCTTCATTTCACAAAATTGAAGCCGTGCCGGGGCGACGAGTTCGATAAAGATCTTGCAGATGAGGCCAAAAAAATCAGGGATCAGGGAAAGAAGATGCTTGAGAAGCTCAAAGAAGAATTCTTCTTGAGAAAGCCTCAATCATTTTTGGCGGATATGACAAATATGAGAGATGCCATTCATACTCTCGCTGAACTTGTCATTGAATTTGGACTCCGTTTCAATGCCGTCAAGGAAGAAAAAGGTCTGGTTGATTTTGCCGATCTGGAGCATTTCTGTCTTGATATTCTCAGGAAGCCGGCTGAAGGTGATAAGCTTGAACCGTCAGAAGCAGCTTTGCAATACAAACAAAAATTCAAAGAGGTGCTGGTGGACGAGTACCAGGATACCAATATGGTGCAGGAATCCATTCTTCTCCTTATTACAGGGGAAGAGGAGCAGACAGGCAATCGGTTTATGGTTGGGGATGTAAAACAGTCCATCTACCGTTTCCGATTGGCAGAACCCAATTTATTCTTAACAAAGTATAACCGTTTTCTTCCCGGGCCAGGGGAAGCGGGTTTGAAGATAGACTTGTCCCAAAATTTCCGAAGCCGTAAAGAGGTGCTTGAGGGTACTAATTTTCTATTCAAGCAAATCATGGGCATTTCTGTCGGAGAAATGGAGTACAACAAGGAAGCGGAATTAGTGAAGGGTGCACCGTATCCTGAAGATAAGGAATATCCAATCGAGGTAGCGCTGATCGATCAGGAAGCAGCTGAAAATGCTCCTTCCTCTCCTGAAGATGAATCACTTTCCGTCTTTGATGAAGAGGATATTGAAAAATCTGTGCTTGAAGCAAGATATATGGCTCAGAAAGTAAAAGCGATGATTGAAGATAGAACACCTGTTTATGATACAAAAACAAAAACAGAGCGGCCGATTCAATACAAGGACATCGTGATTCTGCTTCGTTCCATGCCTTGGGCAGCGGAGATAATGGAAGAGTTCAAACGACAGGGGATCCCGATTTATGCCAACTTATCGACTGGATATTTCGATGCAACGGAAATTTCCATTATGTTGTCTCTGCTTAAAGTAATTGACAATCCCTATCAGGATATCCCGCTTGCCTCGGTACTCCGATCTCCGATAGCAGGTCTCGATGAAGAGGGCTTAGCAAGTATTCGCGTTCATTCTAAAGCAGGCAGCTATTACGAAGCCTTGAAGAAATATGCTGAACATAAACCTTCAAGGCCGGCCGGGGAAGAAACATTTGAAAAGGTAAAACTATTTCTTTATCAGCTTGACCGCTGGAGAACGAGGGCTCGGCAAGGGTCAGTCACAGAGCTGATCTGGCAGTTATACCGTGATACCCGGTTCTATGACTACGTCGGCGGAATGGCGGGAGGCAAACAGCGTCAGGCAAATCTTCGTGCACTTTATGACAGGGCCCGTCAATATGAATCGACTACCTTCAGGGGATTATTCCGTTTCCTCCGGTTCATTGACCGTATGAGGGAAAGGGGAGATGATTTAGGTGTAGCAAGGGCGCTGAGCGAACAGGAAGATGTTGTCCGTTTAATGACAATCCATTCAAGCAAAGGGCTGGAATTTCCGGTTGTCTTTGTAGCTGGGACGTCAAAACAGTTCAACTTGATGGACTTGAACGCTTCATATTTACTTGATAAAGACTTGGGGCTGGCAAGCAAGTTTACCGATCCAGACAAGAGGATAAGCTACCCTTCCCTTCCACAGCTTGCATTCAAACGAAAGAAGCGGATGGAAGCTATCTCGGAAGAAATGAGGGTATTATACGTGGCGCTCACCCGCGCCAAAGAAAGGCTTTTTCTAATCGGGACCGTTAAAAGCTTCGAGAAATCAGTGAAGAAATGGAAAGGGATGATGAATGAAAGTGAATGGCTGCTGCCTGATTTTGACCGTGCAGGAGCTGTTTCCTACCTTGATTGGATTGGACCTTCACTTATTCGTCATCCCCACTCTGAAGAACTGCATGAAGGTGAACCAGGAGGGATCGGACGAAACGATGAAATCTATCGTCATCCATCCTGCTGGAACGTAACGAAGATCTATAAGTCCGAACTGAACGAGGAAGAAGAAACTGCCGATGATCGAACGGACGATTGGAGAAAAAATGTAAAAGACGGAAAAGAGGTTAACTCAGAGTCATCCTATAAAGAAGATGTGGTTGAACGTCTTCTATGGAAATATCCAAACATGAAGGCTGCCAGCCTGCGTTCTAAACAATCAGTCTCTGAATTGAAACGAATGTATGAAATAAGGGATGAGTCTTCAAGTGTAGAATTGCTCAGACGCCAGCAGAAGCCTGTATATAATCGTCCTGCATTCATGCAGACAAAGGAGCTGTCCCCGGCTGAGAAAGGGACGGCCATGCATACCGTCATGCAGCACATCTCTTTCTCGGAAGGCAAGCCTGATGAACAGACGCTCTCTGACCTCTTGGAAGACCTGGTCAGTAAAGAGATCCTCACAGAAGAACAAAAAAAGTCCATTTCAGTCCTGAATATCCTGCGTTTCTTTGAAAGTGAACTAGGTAAGCGAATGGTAAACACCGGCAGCATACAAAGGGAAATTCCTTTCAGTATGAGTGTGCCTTTAAGAGAGATTTCCGATACCGGGGATGAGGCTGCAGAAGAAACCATTCTCGTGCAAGGGGTAATCGATTGTGTTTTCAGGGATGAAAAAGGTCTTGTGCTTCTTGACTATAAAACAGACGGTATTCATGACCGGTATAAAAATGGTTTCGAGGAAGCTAAAGAAATCCTGGAAAATCGTTATAAAGTCCAAATAGAACTTTACACAAAAGCATTGGAATCAATATGGAAAGAAACAGTTTCAGAAAAATACCTCTATTTCTTTGATGGAGGTCATTTGCTGGAACTGTAACAAACGGGCCGCTTCTGGATGGAATCATCTTAGAAGCGGCTTTTCATTTGAGGTGAAACAGGGAATGATAGAACAAAATAAAAAAACAAGGACCTGATAAGGAATGAAGAACAAATCAATCGGAACATGTGAGCTTTGTGAGCGACAGCATGTTGCCACAACCGTCCATCATCTGACTCCGAAAGAAGTCGGCGGGTCTTTCATGCCTACTGGTGAACTGTGTATTCCATGTCATAAACAGATTCATTCCCTATACACAAATGAAGAACTGGGTGGGAGACTGAATACCATCGAAGACTTAAAAAGGGATGAAAAGATAAGGAAATTCGTTAAATGGATCCGTAAGCAGCCGCCATCAAAGTTAGTTAAAACAAAAAAGAGCAACGACCGCAGGAAAAGGAAGCACTAACCATTAAATAGAGGCGAATCAACTAAAAGCTAAACAGAAAAAGGACTACAAAATTGCCAAACAAAAAGCAAAAAGCCCCTGGGTTTGACTTTTTGCTTCTTAATTATTTCCTGTAATCGGCTGATCTACAACATTGCAATCAAAAGTGTTTGTGATACTGAAGACATTATAACTTAATTGGAATGGGCCGGTATTGAAGCCGCCTGAGCCGCTAAATGTTTTCGAGGAAGATTTCGGTGAAATGATTGCAGTATCCCCAAACTGAACATTTCCGCCACCCACACTTAATATGGAAACGGGACCTATAATCGCAGGCATATAAAACACCCTTCTTTTTATAATCTATACTTCTAACCTATGTGATAATGATGGGAGCGTTCATTCATATATGTTTTCATTTTCCCCGTTACGGAATTCAACGTACTCAACGAGTTCGCCTTCTTCAGCTTCCAATCCAGGGACTTCAGCTTCTTGGATATCTTCTATTTCTTCTTCACTGTATTCTGCATTGCCTTCGAGTTGACGGATGTGTTTTACACGTGAATCCATATAAACATTGCAGGTGTTTCCAATATGGATGACGGAGGAAAATGCAGTTGCCTGTACGTTCATACAATTGACTTTAATCGGGGAAAGGTTCAGTCTATTGACGATTACCTTTCGTTCAATCGGCGGGAGTTCGACTGTTTTATTGAATACTTCTGAGTCGAAGGTTCCCTCGCTGCCCAGGAAAAATTCCTTTTCCCTCTGAACGGCGTATGCTTTTGTTGTTGAGAAAATGGTTTGTGAGTCGCCGAGCTGATAAACGGAAGAGAAAGAAAGTGTGATTCCAGACAGCTCATTCACTATAGAACATCTTTTCAACATGACGGGTCATCCCTCCGATGTGAGCGGGACAAACGGACCGATCAAAAGGGATTCAGGGGGGGTATCAAAGGCTGATGCCAGCTGGATGACATCAGCGTCCCCGATGAGTACAAGGGAGGCGCTTGCAACCCCTGCAATATCAATGTTACCGACAGATAATTCGCGATTAATCACTTGTAGCTTCATCATTTTTCATTCCTTCCATATTTTCAGGCATTTGTGACATGAAGGAAAAGAGTGCTGTTTGGATATCTTGTTTTATTTTTGAGATGATTTTTCCCCTCCACTCTTCATCCGTGTATTTTCCTTCTATAAAGGGGATATTTTCCATGTAAAAATCAATTCGCTGAGGCATTTGTTTTAATAAATCCTGCTGTATCATTTCATGATAAGAAGAGTCAATCGAACGCTGAAGCTGGGTTTCATTATCTGAAATCAGGGCAGGCAGGTCCTGTTGGATGTAGGATGTCACTTCTTCTGTAATCCTTTCGCGATAAGGTGTCAAATCTTTGACGCCTTTCTTCTTACCGTTTCCGTCAACTACAAAGTCCTCGATTTCTTCTTTCAGTCCGCCCGGGTTCAAGCCGATATTCAAGGTGCCGTCCAAGGATTCGACCTTTAACTGATCAAACTTATATTCAATTTTTTCAACATTTATTTTTGGTGAGTCCCTCACTGTATGCAGCTCTTCTGTTAGTTTAGTGACCTTTTTTTCCAGCGCGACAATTTTCGTATTCAGGTTTTCGATATATTGATAGAGCTGCTGGGGTGTTAAATAATATTGGTTCATGTTTACACCTCTTTCTTTCGCCGCAGGTCATGACGGTACAGGAGTTTGTAAAGGAACCAGCGGTGCAGCAGAAGGTCCTTCGGCTGGTTCTTCGGGTCCATTCTTCTGTGCTTCAGGAGCGGGACCGGTGAATCCGCCTGTATTGTAAAGGTAACTATTCGTATTGATTTGTCCGCAGGTCCCTATTTGAAAAACGGAGGAATTCGTCATTCCCCCGATTTTTATAAACCGAATCTGGATGGTTTGCTGAAGGTAATAGTTCATTGGGCATCACTCTCATAAATTAAAGTTTATACCTTGATCCATGACTTCATCGTCCACTGTATAAGTCAGAGAACTTTCGTTATAGACCGAAATCCCTTTGCCTGTAATGAAAGATCCTGCACCGGCAAAGGTTTTAGCGGTTGAAATAGGACTGATTGTAAAGACATCCCCGATATGGAAGACGCCGCTGGAACCGACACTGACGACCTGAGCTATTCCTACGATCGCGGGCATAACAACTCACACCTTTAAGACTAAGTTAATTATTGTTATTCTATGTGAGAAGATCGATTAAGTGATAATCGCCTAAATCGCAGTTGTCATGTACAATGGAAGAGAACTAAATGCTGGAGGAAAAATGGATGAATACATTATCGCCTATTAAAGAATCAGAACGCATCGTAAGCTTGGATGTGATCAGGGGATTTTCATTGCTGGGTATCTTTATCATCAACATGATATCTTTTCATTCGCCATTTCTTTATATGGATCCGTACTCATGGTGGAAGGTCCCAAGTGATATTGCGCTTTTTCCCTGGATAGATGTGCTGGTACAAGCAAGCTTCTATCCCTTGTTTGCCATGATGTTCGGCTATGGTCTGGCTATTCAGCAGGACCGGGCTGGAGAGAAAGGAATGGCTTTTTATACATTTGCAATCAGAAGGCTGCTGATATTGCTTGTCATCGGCTGCACACATGCTTTCTTAGTTTGGTCAGGAGATATATTGATCAATTATGCTGTTTTCGGGCTTCTGCTGCTGTTATTCATGGGATTAAGAGGAAAAAGCTTACTGCTGCTGGGAAGCTTGCTGCTGCTTCTTCCGCAATTGTTTTTTAGTATATTATTAGTTTTAATGACATTTTCAGATCCTGCGGGTGTAGCGCATTATACAAATATTGGAGCATTGCAGGATTCTGTCGCGGCTTACGCTTCAGGGAGCTTCTCAGAGATCATGGTACAGCGGTTCAGTGATTGGTATGCAGTAAATTCGCCAGGCAGCCTCTTATTCCTGATCCTTTCAATCCTGCCTGTCATGATGATCGGTGCAGGAGCCGGTAAGTTGAAACTTCTTGAAAAAGCAGCGTCCTATAAAAGAAGCTGGCTGCTCTTGGGGGTATGTTTGCTGGTTACAAGTATCGCAATTAAGATGCTTCCCCTTATGATAGAGACTAATGCAGCTTATTCATACATACAGGATTATCTGGGAGGTCCTTTCTTATCAGTATCTTATGCAGTAATCCTGGCTTTATTAGTAGAGAATAAAAAAATGAAAAAATGGAGCAAGCCACTTGCATCAGCAGGCAGAATGTCATTAACCAATTATCTGCTGCAATCCATTATTGGTACATTGATTTTTTATTCTTATGGATTTGGACTTTATGGGCAGGTGACCCTGACCACTGGGACATATTTAGCTCTTGGCATCTTCGCCATACAGGTGATCATTTCTGAAATATGGCTTTCGAAATTTAAACATGGTCCTGTGGAGAAGCTGTGGCGGCTTCTCAGCTATGGGAAACGTCCTGAAGTGAAAAAGACAGAATTGTAACTTACTATTTTAATTGAGGATGCAAAGGGGATGGGTGAAGATGAAACTGACAAGTTTTGAAGTGAATGGAAAAGCAACATACGGAGTTGTTGAAGGAGAACACGTTATTGATCTATTAAGTTTATCCGAGAGCTGCAGTAAAGGGCTTCCGCAAAGTGTGCAGCAAGGAATCGAAAGCGGTGAGGAGTTTCTCAGGGAAGCTGCAGAGCTTCTAAAGATTGCACGCAGCGAGAATGCTTCAGCCAGTCATATATACTCTTTGGAAGAGATTAACTGGCTGCCTCCTATACCGTTTGTAAAAAGGAATATCATGTGTGTAGGGAAAAACTATCGTGAACATGCCATTGAGATGGGGAGTGAGAAAGACATCCCCGAAAACATCATGATATTTACCAAAGCGACAACCACGGTTACAGGACACGAACAGAAGGTTCCTGTCCATGATAAAGTAACCAGCGAGTTGGATTACGAAGGGGAGCTTGCGGTTGTGATCGGCAGGCAGGGTAAAGGAATCACGCCTGATGAAGCGATGAATCATGTATTTGGATACACGATCGTAAATGATCTGACAGCCCGGGACCTGCAGAAAAAACATGGTCAATTCTTTATCGGGAAAAGCTTGGATTCCACTTGCCCGATCGGTCCTTATATCGTTACAAAAGATGAAATAGATACTCCCCAACTGCTTACGATCAAAACCTGGATCAACGGGGAAGTCCGCCAGTCATCAAGCACGGATCTTATGATTTTTAAGATACCGGACATCATATCGACGCTATCTAAAGGGATGACACTCGAACCAGGGGATATCATCGCGACAGGTACCCCCGCAGGAGTCGGAAAAGGCTTTAATCCGCCTCGCTTCTTAAAAGCGGGTGATTTGGTCGAAATTGAAGTCGAAGGCATTGGAATTTTGACAAATCAGTTACAGTGATGGGTTACATTTCTGTTACTGACTAGGATGTGGTAATATATTATGAGCATAAACATTCTAGCAGTGGGAGGTTTACTATGTTCGATAACACACATGCCCATATCACAACTTGGGCAATTGCGCTTATTCTTTTCTTTGTAGCCGTTGGATTACATAATGCCGGCAAAGCAAAAGGCATGAAAGTGGTACACATGATTCTTCGCCTTTTCTATTTACTCATCATCCTGACAGGCGCACTCTTGTTCTGGAAGCATCAAGGCATCGATCCGGCTCTTTATGGTGTGAAAGCATTGGTAGGAATCTGGGTCATCGGTATGCTTGAAATGGTTCTCGTCCGGATGAAAAAAGGGAAGAACACGAAGGTATTCTGGATTCAGTTGATCATCGCATTGATCATCGTCATCATCTTAGGATTTAGATTGCCTCTTGGATTTTAATATTGATTCCCAGTGAAGGGTCTGCTCTTAGCGGGCTCTTTTTGTTTGTATGGTAATACATGACTTTGATTTAGTAAAAATACATATCCAATTCTGTCGAATTGTGGTATTTTTGTAGTAACATGTCTTTAAGAGTAGGTGTGAAATTTGATTACAACATTTCAATACATATACAAAGACGAAACTTCATTAAAGCAGTTTATACAAGAGAATGAATTAGCTTTATTTCCTTCTCTCCTCATTCAAGCCTTCGCTGGTCATGCTACCATTCACTTTATATCTTCGCTTCAAAAAGAAATAAATGAACATTTACCCCACGCCACACTTATCGGCTGCAGCTCAAATAGTCAAATATATGAAGGCCGGCCAGTCTCTGAAATCGTGCTTTCTTTTACAGCTTTTGACAGAACGGAAATGAACGCTCTCCTTGTTGATGGAACAGATCTCAACTCCAATCAAGGAGTAACGTTATATAATGAACTGATTCGTTTTGATACGAAAGCAGTGATTCTTTTTGCAAGTCATCTTAAATTGGACATCTCAGGGCTCCTTGAGGGAATCGCACCAAGCATTGATGATGATTTTAAAATTGTCGGAGGGGTTTGTGCGGACGATCCCCGGGCATTGCCGTCATATGTTTTCACAAATAATCGAATTTCAGCTGATGGATTTGCAGCCGTTTCATTGAATAATTCGGAATTACACGTTCACACTTATGCACATGAACATTGGCAGGAGGTAGGTCCTTCATTTGAAATAACGAAAGCATGCGGTAATGTTATTTATGAAATCAACCATAATAAACCGATGCAGCTTTTAGAAAGATACTTAGGGAAAGCGTTCGTCGAAGACCTACCCGATTCCTCGATCGAATTTCCTTTCCTGTTTCAACAAGGGAGCGAGAAGTCAGCGGTCTATGTCATCAATCTCTTGGAGCACGGTGCGATCGAAGTAAACCGTGAATTAAAGGCAGGGGACAGGCTGAGCTTCGGTTTTGTAAATGTACAGGATTTACTGAAGTCCACTACGAATCAATTGAATAAACTCAAACGACGTCCTGTAGAAGCCCAATTTGTATACAATTGCGTAGCAAGAAAGAGGTATATAAGAGATTTTACAAATCAAGAGCTTTCCAAATTGAATTCGATTTCTGCAGTCAATGGTTTTTTCTCCTATGGTGAATTTGGTTATGATTCAAAACAGAGACCAAAGCTAGTTGCGCATTCTTTGACTTATTTAGGAATCTCTGAAGAAACAAGGATGCCTCTGGCTGATTTCACCACAGATTTTCAAATGTCCCCAGAGGCGAATGCCATGATGTCTTTGACAAATCTTATCAACAGCGCTTCCACCGACATCAAAGAGCTCACTCAGAATATCGAGGTTTCAGAAGAATATTACCGCTCTCTTTTTGAAAATAATACTGATTTTGTTTACAGTACGGATTTGAGCGGCCGTTTTACTTCGCTCAATCCATCATTTATAAAAACATTCGGTTACAGTGAAAAGGAGCTTATCGGAAAAAACGCATTGAATTATATCATGCAGCAGGACCGGCACAGGGTTAGGAGATACTTCTATCGGGCGATGGATGGGAGGGAACAATATTATGATCTGCCCATTGCAACAAAAGAGGGGAAAATCAACTTTTTTCAAATAAAAAATATCCCGATTACGGTTAATGGTCAATGCGTCGGTATATTTGGGATAGGAAAAGACATCACCCAGCAAAGGCAGTCGGAAAAGAAGATTACTCAACTAGCTTACTATGATGGGGATACTGATTTACCGAATAAACAGAAATTCAGGGAGATCATGGATGAAAAAATCCAGAGGGTGAAAAAGAAAAAGCGAAAGCTTGCCGTTCTTTTCATGGACATCGATCGTTTTAAGATCATCAATGATACATTAGGCCACAGAGCAGGTGATCTCATCATTAAAGAACTTGCCAAGCGACTCCTGGACACCCTGCCGAAAGGTGCCTATCTCGGCAGGTTCAGCGGAGATAAATTCACTGTGCTTTTATCTAAGAATGTAAATGAGGAAAGTATATCTACACTCACTGATGCTTTATTGGAGACGATCAGAGAGCCTTTTTCCCATAAGGGGAAGGAATTCTTTATGACCGTCAGTATCGGGGTCGGAATATTTCCCAGGGATGGTGTGAAGACTTCAGAATTGCTCCGCAATGCGGATGCTGCCTTGAACTACGCTAAATCCGGAGGGGGGAATCATACGGCCTACTTCACGAGAGATATGAATGAAGAAACCATCCATAAAGTGGAGCTGGAAGCTCAATTGCGTAAAGCAATTGGAAGAAACGAATTATATATCGCCTATCAGCCGATCATTGCGGTCCCGAATGAGTCCCTGATAGGATGTGAAGCGCTATTGAGATGGGAACATGAAGAGAAAGGTATGATATCTCCAGCAGAGTTCATCCCATTAGCAGAAGAAACCGGATTGATCCAGGAAGTCGGGAAATGGGTATTGATACAGGCATGTGAGCAGCTGAAAACATGGCTGGATAAGAAACTGGGTGATTTCTATGTATCTGTAAATGTTTCGGCATGTCAATTCCAACACCCTGCATTCCTAAGTGATGTAAAGGAAGCCCTCAGTGTTTCGGGATTGCCGCCGGAGTATCTCTGTCTGGAGCTGACTGAAACCATTATGCTTCACGATGCATCCTATTCGATTCAGGTCATGGAGGAACTATCGGTACTGGGAGTCAGACTTGCGATAGATGATTTTGGAACAGGCTATTCATCCTTGAGTTATCTGAAGCATTTACCGCTTGATATCTTGAAAATTGACAGGTCTTTTGTCAAAAGTATGAATGACCATTCTCCCGACGTCGCAATCGTTCAATCTGTTTCCATGATGGGACGGGGATTAAATATGAAAGTGGTGGCTGAGGGTGTGGAAACATTACAGCAGCTTAATTTGATCAGGCAATTAGGCTGCGATTATGCACAGGGTTTCTACATAGAGAAACCATTGGAAGCTGGAAAAATGCATGAATTCATAATGAAACATAACTTAGCGGCACTGCAATAGCACTAATTGGCTTTATTAGACTTAAAAAAATCCGTGCATTGAACGATGCGCGGATTTTTTTGTGGCGATGTTTTAACAGGACTCTTTCAATGGCATTGTGTTTCAATGTGACGAAATAAAGGCTGATCAATAAAGTAATCCGTCCTTCTCTTCATCCTGTGTCATGTCAAGGAATGAAATTTTCTATAACGATTCGTTTTCCCGTACTGAGTGTAAATTCAAAGCGATCCCGCTTCTTTTTGTAATAAGTGAAGTGATGCTGAACTGCGCATACCTCATCACCATTATCAAAGGTGATGAAATTCACACCCTGCTTCATTTTTTGGCTGCTTAAGAAAACAAGATGATTGTGACAGAATATACAATCATACAAAGAATAATTTAAATTGTTTAGAGTAGATATGAATTGATGGAAAGCATCGTCAGAAATGTCTTCTATCAGGTTTTCCAGTGAAAAGAGTATGTTCTTTTTTATTTGGATTTTGTCCCCATCCTCCATTCTGATACGTTCGTAAGGAGTCGCAATAACCCCGTTTTCCAACAGGACACCGGTGACCCATGTATCCTCCTTGAATAACCTGATTTCATGATTGATGTAAAACTCCAGTTCGGTCTCTTCATCTGCATCTATTTCAAAAAATAGCCATAAGTCTTCATCAAAAAGGACAGTTCCTTCTGTAAAAGCTCTCTTTTGGGATTTTAGGATGTTTGAACGATAAATATTACTCAAATGAATATCCCTCCTTAACTACATTTCTTATCATAATTATCATATTTCATTCATGTGAAATTGAGTGAGGCAATTAACCATTTATCTTGAATTGCATAAGATAATCTATGTGTCAAAGAGCCCAGTTTGTTTGACCAGAAAGTGAGGATGATCACAATGTGCGGAATTACAGGTTGGATACATTATAAACGAAATCTTTCAAACCAGGAAAAATTAGTCGGGAAAATGGCAGAGACTCTGACAAAGAGAGGGCCGGATGAAACAAATACATGGGTTAATCATCATGCTGCATTTGGTCATAAGCGTCTGATTGTAGTGGATCCAGAGGGCGGGCGTCAGCCGATGAGCATCACACATCAGGGGAATACGTATACGATTTGTTATAATGGTGAGTTATATAATACGGAAGATTTGCGGGCGGTGCTAAAGGGGAAGGGATACTCATTCAAAGGACATTCCGATACGGAAGTTCTATTGACATCCTATATTGAGTGGCGCGAAGGATGTGTGGGACATTTAAACGGCATTTTTGCTTTTGCCGTTTGGGACAGTGAAAAGGAGCGTGTATTCATCGGAAGGGACAGGATGGGCGTAAAGCCTTTATTTTATTTAGAAAGTGATGGCGGTATGATATTCGGATCAGAAATCAAAGCACTTCTGGCTCATCCGGATTGTAAACCGCAAGTGACACATCAGGGCTTGGCGGAAGTACTCGGACTGGGACCTTCCCGAACTCCAGGTGAAGGGGTGTTCAAGGATGTTAAGGAACTCCGTCCGGCACATGCAATGATTTTCTCTAAAGACGGATTAAAATTCTGGCGATACTGGAACGTAAAGAGCGAGAAACACGAGGATTCGTTTGAAGATACCGTAACCAATGTCAGATTCCTGTTGACAGATGCCATCAAACGTCAATTGGTATCGGACGTTCCTCTCTGTACATTTCTATCTGGAGGATTGGACTCCAGTGCTATCACTGCGATTGCAGCCAATACTTACTGCAATGAAGGAAAAGGCAATCTTCATACCTACTCGATCGATTATGAAGAAAATGACCAGTATTTTACGAAGAGTGATTTCCAGCCGAACTCTGATGCCCCGTGGATTGAAAAAATGTCTAAAGAATTCAGTACGGTCCATCACCGCAGTGTCATCAGTCAGCAAGTACTGAAGGATTATTTAATCGAAGCCGTTCATGTAAGAGATCTGCCCGGGATGGCAGACGTCGATTCATCCCTCTTATGGTTCTGCAAAGAAATCAAAAATGATTTCACAGTAGGACTATCGGGAGAGTGCGCCGATGAAATATTCGGCGGCTATCCATGGTTCCATCGCGAGGATGATTTTAACCGAAGAGGATTCCCCTGGATGCGTTCGGTGGCTGAAAGACAGGGGCTGTTAAAAGATGACTGGAATAAAAAGTTGAACCTGCAGGAATATGTCCTTTCCCAATATGACAAGACGGTGGCTGAAACTCCGTTATTAGATGGGGAGAATGAAATCGAAACAAAAAGAAGGCAATTATTCTATTTGAATTTAACATGGTTCATGACGACTTTATTGGACCGTAAAGACCGTATGAGCATGGGAGCCAGCCTCGAAGTCAGGGTTCCGTTCGCCGATCATAGATTGGTAGAATATGTGTGGAATATCCCATGGGAAATGAAAATGCACGATAACCGGGAAAAAGGTATTCTCAGGAAGGCGTTGGAAGGAATACTGCCGAATGAGGTTCTTTACAGAAAGAAGAGTCCCTATCCCAAAACCCATCATCCAGTTTATACGAAATTAGTAAGTGATTGGCTGAATGAAATTTTGGAAGACCGTTCGAGTATACTCTATGAGTTATTCAATGAACAAAAGCTAAAAGAAATCGTGGGAACAGGAGGATCTGCATTTCAGGTCCCGTGGTACGGCCAGTTAATGACAGGGCCGCAGCTGCTCGCCCACCTAGGTCAAATCCATGTATGGTTCAGGGACTATAAGATAGAAATTGTTGAATAGCTGCCGGAGAAACAACCCGGATCATTACAGGGTCCGGGTTTTTCATGTATGGTAATTCAAGCAATAAGCGATATTCAGTTCCATGAAAAAAAGCCCCCGTAAGCATACGGGGAACCTTTTATAAACATCAAACGGTATTACGCTGATCTACCTTGCCCGCGTTTCCGGTACCGATCGAGTTTAGGCGCTCTACAAGATCGGTTCCGAATGGGGAAGGGGCTGCATTTGATTCCAACACGGTATCTTTAAGTTCATAGGCATTCGAACCATGTTCAGTGAAATCAAGTCCGGACAATTCCTCTTCTCTGGATACGCGTATGCTTGAAAATCTGGTAACAATAAACAGGAAACCTCCCACTGTGACTGTCGTCCATAGAATCACGGCTGCAATGCCTAAAGTTTGTGCCGCCAATAAGGATGCGCCGCCACCATATAATAACCCATTTTGTGCATCAAAGAGCCCGACAGCAGCAGTTCCCCAAATTCCGCATATACCATGAACAGCAATTGCTCCCACAGGATCATCAATTTTGAATTTAGAATCAAGGATCGTAACAGCCTCGACCAAAATGACACCGGCAATAAGCCCGATGATCAGCGAACCTGTTAAGGATACGTTTGCACAGCCTGCGGTTATTCCGACCAGTCCCCCCAACGCTCCATTTAGAGTCAGGGAAGGATCTACCCTCTTGAATCGAAGTAAGGTATAAAGTGCTGAGGAAAGAATTGCAGCTGAAGCTGAGAATAATGTTGTCGTGATTACATGAGGGACAAGTTGAGGATCGGCTGCCAGGCTGCTGCCTCCATTAAACCCGAACCATCCGAACCAAAGGATGAAAACACCGAGAGCTCCAAGGGGGATATTGTGGCCGGGGATGGCATTTGCTTTTCCCTTGGAATATTTGCCGATCCGCGCACCAAGGAACATTACTGTTATGAGAGCTCCGACGGCTCCCGTAAGATGGACGACGGTAGATCCTGCGAAATCTACAAAACCAAGTTCTGAAATCCATCCGCCGCCCCACACCCAGTGCCCGACAACAGGATAAATGAGACCTGTCATTACAATCGTCAGTAAAATGTAACTTATCAGTTTCATGCGCTCAGCCACTGCTCCAGAGATAATCGTGGCACATGTAGCAGCAAAAACGGACTGAAAGAGAAAGAATCCGATGTCTTCACGCCCTGTCAGAAAAAAGCTGTCAATACCGACGATGCCGCCAGCGGTGCTTCCGAACATCAAGCCAAAGCCCAGAAGGAAGTAAAGGACAGCTGCGATTGAAACGGTCAGGAAATTTTTCATCAGGATGTTAAGTGCGTTTTTTGCCCGGGTAAAACCTGTTTCAACCATCGCAAATCCAGCATGCATGAAGAATACTAAAAAAGCTGCAATCATGACCCACATCGAGTCTACGGAAGCCTGAACAGATTCAGCAGTAGGGGCGGCAGCAAAAGCAGAAGTACTAAAAAAAAGTGACAATAACAGCAAAACAGTAATTTTTTTAATCAATGGAATCCCTCCAATTATTTAGTGAAAAAAGTAAGTCATTTAATGAAAATGAGCTTATAGAACTGCTTCCTTTCCTCGTTCCCCAGTACGAATGCGCACAACCTCTTCTACTGGATAAATAAATATCTTTCCGTCCCCAACGGTTTCCGTACTGCACTGATCGACTATCAGACCGATGATTCCTTCCACTTGATCATCGTCGACAACCATTTCCACCTTTACACGCGGCACTAGATTGATTTCAAATTTATTACCGCGGAATATACCTTGTTTTCCTTTTTGCTTTCCGCATCCAGCGGCTTCTGAAACCGTTAATCCGCCAAATCCCCGATGACTTAGTGCCTCTCGCAGCGATATGAAAGCCTCTGCCCGGATGATTGCTTCCACCTTTTTCATTTAATTGCCTCCCTTAAAATAGTTGATTTCATTCGATGTTAGATTTATTAACATAAAATTGTTATATTATTTATCATATTTAGAAAATAACAAAATATCAAGTACTATTTTTTAATGAAAGCGTTTTAATGTAAAAAAACCTTACATGAATACATATCTTCTTTATAAAAGAACAGAAAAAGAGCCATTCAAAGGAATAGCTCTTACTAAGTCAGTGACGGTGAAGTGGTTTAGAATTTTTGGTTTATTCCTCGGTTTTCACAAATCCTTTCTTCATCCAGCTCTTGGAACGCCAACGCTTCAGCATGATCAGGCCACGAAGCCATTCATCTGCAATGAAAGAAATCCAGATTCCGATTAGTCCCAGGCCGAACCAGATTCCGAGGACGTAGGACAACGTGACGCTTACCCCCCACATTGAAAGGATCCCCATGTAAACAGGGAAACGAACATCTCCAGTCGCCCTCAGTGAATTGATGACAACCAGATTGAAGCTTCTACCAGGTTCAAGAATGATGGTTAAATAGATTAATGTTTTTCCAAGTGTAATGACCTGTTCATTATCAGTGAAAATACGCAACAGCGGATCTGCGAAGATTGAAAAAATCCCTGCCATGACGAGCGAAATGATGATGGCAATTTTTAAACTTTTCAGACACCGATCGTATGCATTTTCATATTCTCTTGCACCGATTAGGTGTCCGATCAATATTTGAGTGCCCTGACTGATTGCAACACTGAATAAAAAGATGAACATCATTAAGTTCTGTGCATACACTTTCGTTGTAAGGGCATGTGTGCCCATGCTTGCGATGAAGTATGTAATGACCATCTGTGAGCCATTATAGGATAAGTGTTCTCCAGCTGACGGAATGCCGATCCGAAGTAAATTCTTAACATGGGAAAAAGAAAGCTTAAACAGCCTTTTAACCGGTAAAGCAGAAGGGATTCTCTTGTTGATCACGATGATTCCAACAATGAGTCCGAGCATACGGGAAGTGATGGTTGAAATAGCGACTCCTTCAACTCCTAAAACTGGGATGCCGAATGGGCCGAATATGAATAGGTAATTACCGATGACGTTAATAATATTCATTCCAATCGTGATGTACATGGCATCTTTTGTGTAGCCGTAACTTCTCATGATTGATCCTGCAGTCATAATCAATGCCTGTATAAATGCGAAACCTCCGACAATTTTTAAATAGGAAGAAGCTTCACTCATCAAGGATTGGGGGAGATCCATCGAAGAGAGTATCGGTTCAGTGAAAAGAATTAATGCGATGCTCAAGAACAGACCGAATAGAAGATTCACGGCCAAAGAAACGAGGGAAATCTCCCCCGCAAGTGTTTCTTCTTTAGCCCCCAAATGTTGTGCGACAAGAATCGCCGTCCCGGTAGCAACAAAACCGAACATCACAATGATGAGAGACAGGATTTGATTTGATACACCTACAGCAGCAACTGAATCATCCGAGTATTGGCTGAGCATTAAAGTATCTGCGTTCCCCATGAGCATATGTAGAAAGATTTCAATGAAGATCGGCCATGTTAATGCAAACAAGGTCATTTTTTTCTGTGATTTGTTCATAATGCTACTCCTTGTCATTAAAAAATTCTTAGAAAGTGAGAAGGGGACTAGCTCAGGGTGAACTGAGCTAGTCCCGCAATTTGCAAGGAATCCAGAATTAAAGTTGAAGGATGGCAAAACCATATTCTTCAAGTTCGACCTCGATGGTGTCTGCTTCAGCAGCAAATTCTTCTTCGTTCCACAAATTCACTATTTTCTTCCCTTTTAAATCAAACGGCAGGGAATAGGCGGTTTCTTCATCCCTGCAATTCAGAAGGATCAAGATGGTATCTTCTCCATTTGATTTAGTGAAGGAGATGCATCCTTCATGAAGATCTGCAGGTAAGAAGGAAAGAATCCCTTCATTGGCGAGTAAGGGGTGGGTACTTCTTAGCGCAATGTGCTTCTGCACATGTTGGAACAGTTCTTGGTTATGTTTTTCCCTTTCCCACGGGAAGCATTTTCGGCAGCCGGGGTCTTGTTCACCGGTCATGCCGATTTCATCACCATAGTAAATACATGGTGTACCAATAAATGTAAGCATAAAGCTGTATATTTGTTTCAGTCTGCGGATATCCTCTCCGCACTCTGTCAATATTCTCGGTGTGTCGTGACTTCCGACCAAATTAAAATTCACTTCATTTACGTTTTTAGGATACATATGAATGACACTGGTTAAATTCTCAATAAACTTTGATGGTGAGATGGATTGTTTGGCGAACAGATTGATCAAATTTGTCGTAAAAGGATAATTCATAACGGCATCAAACTGATCCCCGCGCAGCCAAGGCATCGAATCATGCCAGATTTCACCCAGTATATAAAGGTCAGGTTTTATTGATTTTACTTCACTTCTAAAGATCCTCCAGAAGTGGTGATCGACTTCATTGGCGACATCAAGTCGCCAGCCATCGATATCAAACTCCTTCACCCAGTAGCGGCCGACTTCTAATAAATATTCCTGCACTTCTTTATTTTCTGTGTTTAATTTAGGCATGGCTGCCTCAAATGCGAACGTGTCATAGTTAGGCGGAGTTTGTTCTGTATCAAGCGGAAAATATTTAATGTGGAACCAATCACGATAAGGTGATTTTTCGCCATTTTCAAGTACATCCTGGAAATGCGGGAAATAAAAACCGCTATGGTTGAAAACCGCATCGAGCATGACCCTTATTCCATTTTCATGACATTTACTCACAAGCTCCTTTAATGTTTCTTTCGTGCCGAATTGAGGATCGATTTCAAAATAATCAATTGTATCATATTTGTGATTGGAGTGCGCCTTGAAGATCGGAGTAAAATAAATTCCCGAGATGCCCAGTTCTTTTAGATAGGGGATATTCTCGATGACCCCATCAAGATCGCCGCCGAAGAAATTTGATCTTGAAGGGTCTGTGCTGCCCCATTCAAGTGTCCCCTCCGGATCGTTCTTCCGATTGGAGTTCGCAAACCGTTCAGGG
>NZ_JABMCR010000034.1:0-2035 GCF_013179555.1 Bacillus haikouensis | reverse complement strand
TAGGGGATATTCTCGATGACCCCATCAAGATCGCCGCCGAAGAAATTTGATCTTGAAGGGTCTGTGCTGCCCCATTCAAGTGTCCCCTCCGGATCGTTCTTCCGATTGGAGTTCGCAAACCGTTCAGGGAAGATTTGATACCAGACTGTGTCTTTTACCCACTCGGGTGCCTGGAAAACATCAGCTGCATTTAAGAATGGAAAGCAAAAGTAATCACCGATGTCTAATGACGGATTTTCGGCAAACCCTTTTTCTCCATAAAAAATTTCTTCGTTTCCATCATTGAGGACAAATCCGTAGCGGAGGCGTCTGAAAGGAGGTGTCAAAGGAGCAAACCAGTAATCAAATAATTGATCGGTGCCTGATAAGGTCATTTCTTTCTTATCGTAAACCCACTCTCCATTATCCCATTGATAGGGGTCACCGTGGAGGAGGGAAGCAGTTTTAATATCGTGTTTCTTAGTTCTGATTCTGATATGGAGTTCGTCTTTAGTGCAAGCGTATGCATAGTTGTCCTTCGGTCGATGATAGATTGCTTCAAGTAACATGGCGGGAGCCTCCTTCTATCCATTTTTATATAAAGAGTAGTCTACTCTTGCGGTGTTGTCAATCAAACATATCGTCTATACGGAAGCGATTGTTTATTTTTCTATTAAACTTAAAAATATTGAAAAAACTATTGCTAAATGAGTTTTAATTTGTATAATAGGAAATAGGTTGTGCAATCGCTTTCACACATAACTGTGAGCAGGGTTTTTGCACCTTTCTATATTTATGTGTGCAAACGGTTGTACAACCCCGGGGAAAGTATGCAATTACCTATAATTAGGAGGGGTCAAGATGAAGAAAGCATTATCATTGTTAATGGTAGTGATGCTAGTACTGGGTGCGTTGGCTGCTTGTGGTCCTAACCGTGAAGAACAATCTTCAGGAAATAAAGACAGCGGGAAAAAAGCTGACGATGCCAACAAGCCTGAAAAGCTGGTTATCTGGGAAGATGAAAAGAAATCCGGTTGGCTGGATGAAGTAGGTGCCAAGTTCACTGAAGAAACAGGCATCGAATTAGAAGTGAAAGAAGTGGAAATGGCCAGCAAAATGAGAGAACAATTGCGTTTAGACGGTCCTGCGGGAACTGGCCCTGACGTATTGACTTTACCGCATGACCAAATCGGTGAACTTGCTCTTGCAGGTCATATCGCTCCATTAGAAATTGAAGAAGATGTAGAGAACCGTTTTACTGAATCTTCTATAACAGCTCAAAGCTACGAAGGAAAACTATATGGTCTTCCCAAGTCATCTGAAACGCCAGTATTTATTTATAATAAAGAATTAATGAAAGAAGCTCCTGAAACAATGGATGAAGTACATTCATTCTCTAAAGATTTCACGAAAGATGGGAACTTTGGATTCTTGGCTTTATGGGATAACTATTACTTTGCACACGCGCCGATAGGCGGGTTCGGCGGTTATGTATTTGCTGAAAAGGACGGGGCATTGGATCCGAAAGATCTTGGCTTGAACAATGAAGGTGCTGTTGAAGGTACCGAGTATATTCAGAAATGGTACTCAGAAGGATTATTCCCTAAAGGAATCGTCGGTGAAAATGGCGGATCTGCAATGGACGGCCTATTTAACGAAGGAAAAGTTGCTTCGGTAATGAACGGACCATGGTCTTTCCAAGGTTATAAAGATGCTGGAATCGATATCGGTATTTCTGCTATGCCAAAGCTTCCTAACGGAGAGCCAATGAAAACGTTCATGGGGGTTAAAGGATGGCACGTATCCGGATACTCTGAAAATAAAGAATGGGCTCAAAAGTTCATCGAATTCATCACTCAAGATGAATATGCTAAGCTTCGTTTCGAACAAACTCAAGAAGTTCCGACAAACCAAGGGCTGATCGAAGACCCTGCGATTGCCGATAATCCAGGTGCAAAAGCGGTAGCCGAACAGTCTCAATATGCGGTCCCAATGCCGAATATCCCTGAAATGGGTACGGTGTGGGAACCTATGGCCAATGCACTTCAGACTGTGG
>NZ_JABMCR010000339.1 GCF_013179555.1 Bacillus haikouensis | reverse complement strand
ATAAAGAAAAGCGGAGGCGGCTTGCCTAGAGGCGACAAGCATAAGACAGGGCAGCCACAAAGGCGCCTTTTGCCTTTTTGGCTGTCATGACTTATGTCTCGAGCTACTAGCCGCCGAAGGAACATCCGTTAGTACTGGGGGATGAATAATGAAGCTTCAACAATTTACGGATCATTGCTATGCCTTCACCGGTTCGGTGAATATAGGCTATTGCCAGAAAGAAGGCAAAGGACTGCTCATTGATGCAGGTCTTGATGATTCTGCTGTAAAGAAGGTGTTGAAACAATTAAAACAATATGACCTGCCTTTGGATTACTGTGTTATCACCCATGCTCATGCTGATCATTTCGGAGGTGCTTCATTCTTAAAGAAAACCTTAAAAATCCCTTTGTATGCACCTTTCCTTGAAGCTGCCATCATTGAAAATCCGATACTGGAACCGATTTATCTTTTCAATGGTGCTTACCCGATTGATGAATTAAGGAACAAGTTCTTGGAGGGTCCTCCTGTATGCGTGGATCACTTGTTAGAGCAAGGAGAGAGTTCCATAGGCCCTTTCAAGATGGAGGTTATAGACTTACCAGGGCATTCATATTCACAAGCAGGAATTTTAATTGAAGAAATTTTATACGCTGCAGACAGTTATTTTGGACATGATGCGCTTAATAAGCATATTATTCCGTTTATCATCGATGCTGACAGTACACTTGAATCATTGGAAAAACTCCTTCACATAAGCTGTAAAGGAGCGATACCGGGACATGGGACGTTTTCAGAACACTTTCAGGAAACGGTCCAGGAAAATATAAATGTCCATCGGGATAAACTTGATGCTCTATACCAGTTGATTGAGAATAAAGAGGAGGGTGAAACTTTAGAAAAGATTACGAAAGAATTTCTGACCTTACATAACATCCATGTGAAAAACATAGGGCAATGGCTGTTGTTCCGCACTTCTGTGACAGCTTATATTGCCAGTCTCATACATCAGGGAAAGGTTAGATTCAAGATAGTGGACAACGAACCGAAAGTCTCCGTGGATAACTAATAGCCTTGGACCAGTAAACTTTCGCCTTCTTTCCATTCGGCGTACAAGACGTCCTTGGCTGATTGAAAACCGTGTTTGCTAATTTCACTTAACAGCCAATCTTCTTTCTGCTGAACTATTTTCAGATTATCATAAATTACTTCTCCATCCAGAATTAAAGATAATGGAAGGCTGGTGCGTTGGGGCCTGAGGTTGATATCTGCACGTTGAACATTAATATACATCGGTTTTTTCAAAACACTTAGTGTCCCGTTCGATTCCAACAGGGCGTACTCGCATTCACCAATTGAAAAAATGTCTTTCGCCCTGAGTAAGTGCTGAAGTTGATTTAAATCGAGATGGTTCTTCTTTAATTGCTTGAAATCTATTTTTCCTTTATTTATAACAATTGCAGGCGTTCCTTCCATTATATGGCGAAAGCGTCTGTTTTTTTGTGTGAAAAGTTCTGTGGTGAATATTAAGGAACCCCAGATAAAGATCGCGGCCAGGATTGGCCACACGCTTAATTCCTTATCATACAGGGAATTTCCAACCAACTCTCCTAAGATTAATGCAGATATGAAATCGAAGGCTGAGATTTGTGTTATTTGTGTTTTTCCTAATATTTTCGTTAAAATTAAAAGGGCAAAATAGCCAACCACTAATTCCACGGCTATTGACATGAGCTCCATAGGAATCCCCCTCCCCAAATATTTCTTCATTATCGTCCAGAAGTGTTGTGTTTATACTTCAAGAAACATCTATTTTTATTCTTTGGCAAAATAAAAGATCAAACTGCCGCAAATAGCGAAGTTTGATCTCTGGTATAGCTGGACTATGGTTTAAGAAAGTGTTTTGATCATAGTCTTATGAGGAATTCCCGCATCCATGAACTCATCTGAAACAATCTGGTAACCTAATCCTTCATAAAAAGGAATGGCATAGGTTTGAGCATTTAACTTAAGTTTTGTAATGGCTCTTTCAGCTGAGTATTGTTCGATGGCAAGCATGATTTCCCTGCCGGCACCTTTCCCGCGGACAGTTTCCAGGACACAGATCCTTTCAACTTTTCCGACCCCATCTACCAGGCGGAACCTGCCGGCACCTGCAGGAAGAATACCATCGTATAGTAGAAAGTGGGTAGATTGATTTTCGAATTCATCAATTTCTTCTTCCAGCGGCACGTTTTGTTCCTTTACAAAAACAGTTTTTCTGACTTGAAAAACGTCTTCCAGTTGTTCTTCTGATTTAGCGATTTCAACTTTCAATTGTTTTATTCCTTTCCAAGACGGAATGTTTCATAGACGGTCCAGGAACCATTCTCTAATTGGTACAATACATGGAAACGATCCACTGTTTCTTCATGATCGACACCAAGCATGCGCAGAGAGCCATAAATATCTGAATGTTCATCATTTGAAAGCTTCTGAGCGACCGTGATATGCGGCACAAATGAAAATTCAGGTTCATCGTTTAAGAGGTTTGATTTGTGCATATCGTTGTGAAGGCCATCTAATTCCGGTGTAGATTCAACTTTGAAGTAAATAACATTATTTACAGGTTGAAACGAACTAACTTTGTAGACCTTTAAATTAAACGGGTCATAGTTCTTTGCAATATTTCTCAGTTTATCTGCAATATCTTTAATTTGATCTTCATCAGCAGAAAACACATTTTTGAGTGTCAAATGCGGCGGGATCAAGGCGTAATGAGGATCATAACGTTTACGATAAGAGTTTGCCAGATCTTGAAGCTTTTTTGATGGGAAAATGACGATACCATAATTCATTTTCTTCAATCCTCCTCTGAATACTATCTCTTTAAAATCTTTAATATAGTATAGCAAATTTTTAAAAAATTTTATATAGGGCGAACGGTAGGGAAGTTCCTGCCATTGCTCTTTTATAGCTGCCAGGACAAGAGGGCGGCAGTTCCTTCATGCTTCCCGTCCCTGGCTGTCATGATCTGAAAATGGGTGGGCATCCGTTCTTATCCCTAACTGAACATCATGTTTAAGGCACGTTTTAAATCAGGCTGCCAATGTTTCCAAGTATGGTCGCCATCAAATTCCTCATAGAATGTTGAGAATTTATTCTCTGTGAATAATTGATTAAGCTGGCGATTTGGTGTTAAGAAATCTTTCACCTTTCCATCCGTTGTCTTGACTTCGGTTTCTCCTTTGCCGATAACATGATAGATATTCAACAAGTGAGGATGTGAGAAGTTTTCGACTTCATCCAAGACTTTTTCGTTTACAAGTGGAGATTGAAGGATTACCTTGCCAAAAGTGTTGGGATATTTTAATGCTGTCATTAGCGAAACGGTCGCACCTAATGAATCTCCAATGAGCGCCCTGCTCATGCCCATGTGGTAAGTAGGAAAGTGCTCATCCAGATAAGGGACAAGTTCGTGAGCAAGAAAACGGATATATGCATCATTTTCTTCGCCATGAGGATGATATTTTCTTCTGCGGTCTTTTACATCCTTATATGGGACACCTACAATGATCATGTTTTCTATTTCTTTATTACCGATTAATTCATCTGCTAAACGGGGAATCCTTCCAAGTTGAAAATAGTCTTTTCCATCTTGAGCAATCAATAAGGAATATTTATAAAGGGGGGAAAAGGCGGCCGGCAGATAGACCAGCATCTTCAACTCTTCATTCAATTCTTTACTATAGAGGATTAATTCGTTTACCTTGCCTCTATTAATATCCATACAAAACCCTCCTGATTCTTTCGATAACGTTTACAAAAAAGATTGTATCA
>NZ_JABMCR010000338.1 GCF_013179555.1 Bacillus haikouensis | reverse complement strand
TAACGGTGCTGGCTGGTTCATTGATAATATTGAGATTCCTGAAATTGGATACACGAATGATGGATCTTCAGTGGATGGGTTTAAATCCTTTGCAGAATTGAAGGGTGAGTATGTCAATTACACTGTAACCTTCATCAATGAAAGAGAAGTCGGTAACAAAAAAGGCAAAAAAGTGAAACACAAAGTCATTACTGTAGATCCATTTAACGTAACAGAAGAAGATGCACTGAATCTTCGCCAATTATTCCAAAACGGTAAAAACTATATGATTACTTCTTATGCTGCACCTGCATCAAGCAAGGAATCTGTTGATTTCACTTATGAAGTCAACTTGAAAGAAAACAATAAGAAAAAGAAAAAGAACGACCGCTGATCCTTCCAGGTGACCCCTTAAACAAAGGGGTCACTTTTTTTCATTTACTCGATGGGTCCGTTCTTTTTTGATAATGATTAAGGGACTTAAGAATTTGATGGACTGGCTGTCGAAGCTGGATGTGTAAGATCCCGGGGAGAGGTATGAAAATAAATGTAATCATAACCGGTCTGCAGTTCAATAAAAAACTGCAGCTTTTTTCATTTATCGGGAACACTAAATGATATAGATAAAAATATGAAATTTTTTGTCCATCACGAAAAAACATGTTAAACTATTATGTAGATTAAAAACAAGGTAATATCTAGAAATAAAGGATGCCAACTGTATTTTTGGAGTGGACAATTGTGTGTAAAGCGCTTACATATAAAAGGAGGAATTTCCTATGACAAGTAAAACTCTTGATTCTTTTTTACAAGAAAATCTGGAAGATTTAAAATCACGCGGTTTGTACAATGAAATCGATCCGCTGGAAAGTGCGAACGGACCTGTCATCACGATTCGAGGAAAGAAGCTTGTGAACCTTTCTTCGAATAACTATTTGGGACTTGCGACAGATGAGCGCCTGAAAAAAGTGGCGATCGAAGCGATTAAAGAATATGGTGTCGGTTCTGGAGCCGTCCGTACCATCAACGGGACGCTTGATTTGCACGTGAAACTTGAAGAAAAGCTTGCTAAGTTCAAGGGGACAGAAGCAGCGATTGCGTATCAATCAGGATTCAATTGTAATATGGCGGCAATTTCAGCGGTCATGGATAAGAACGATGCGATTCTTTCAGACGAATTGAATCATGCTTCCATCATTGACGGCTGCCGTCTTTCAAAAGCCAAAGTCATCCGCTTCAACCATTCCGATATGGAGGATCTTCGCGAGAAGGCGAAAGAAGCGAAAGAATCCGGCCAATACAACAAAATCATGATCATCACTGACGGTGTCTTCTCCATGGATGGAGATGTATGTAAGCTACCTGAAATCGTGAAGATCGCGGAAGAATTCGATTTCATGACGTACGTCGATGACGCTCACGGATCCGGTGTGCTGGGAAAAGGTGCAGGAACGGTGAAGCATTTCGGATTACAGGATAAAGTCGATTTCCAAATGGGTACGCTCTCAAAAGCAATCGGGGTAGTCGGCGGATATGTGGCAGGTACTCAGAACCTGATCGATTGGTTAAAAGTACGCTCCCGCCCTTTCCTGTTCTCAACTTCGTTAACACCGGCAGACGTGACTGCTTGTACAGAAGCACTTGATCTTCTGATGAACAGCACGGAATTACAGGATAAAATGTGGGAAAATAGTACGTATCTCAAAGACGAACTTAAGAAATTGGGCTTCGATATCGGGGACAGCGAAACTCCGATCACACCGGTCATCATTGGAGAAGAGCAAGCAACCCAGGACTTCAGTAAACGTCTATATGAAGAAGGTGTCTACGCAAAATCAATCGTTTTCCCTACTGTACCAAGGGGAACCGGCCGTGTGAGAAACATGCCGTCAGCGGCTCATACGAAAGAAATGCTTGACCAGGCTGTTGCCGCATATGAGAAAGTCGGCAAAGAAATGGGTATAATCTAAACATATATTGAAATATATACCGGGTGCATGCCGGATGAACGAGTCCCTCGATCGCCCGGTTGTGTGCTTTCTTGTATTATAAGAATGTATAAATTTTATTGGAGAATTGTCCAGCTCCAGCGCCAAGCCCTTCGGGACGTTTCAGTCTGACCGCTGAAGTCAAGAGCGGCTTCACCGTTCTGAACAAGAGCGCTTGTCGGGGCTGAACAAGGCGCTTGCGCTTTCTTACAGGAGGAAATAGAATGAAAAAGATTTTACTGACAGGAGCATTGGGTCAAATTGGTTCTGAGCTTACAGCAAAGCTGAGAAGTGTATACGGCCCTGATAATGTCATTGCAACGGATATCCGCGAAACGGACAGCCATGTGGTTCACAACGGCCCATTTGAGAAACTGGACGTGACGGATGCAGAGAAGATGTTTGATATTGCGAAAACGAATAATGTCGATACGATCATTCACTTAGCCGCTTTATTATCGGCAACTGCCGAAAAGAAGCCCCTGCTTGCCTGGAATCTGAATATGGGCGGATTGGTGAATGCACTTGAAACAGCAAGAGAGTTAGAATGCCAATTCTTTACCCCGAGTTCGATCGGTGCCTTTGGTCCAAATACACCAAAGGACTCGACGCCTCAGGATACAATCATGCGCCCGACCACGATGTACGGCGTCAATAAAGTATCTGGTGAATTATTATCTGATTACTACTTCCACAAGTTCGGCGTGGATACAAGAGGACTGCGCTTCCCCGGCTTGATTTCTTATGAGACACTTCCTGGCGGCGGAACAACGGATTACGCGGTTGAAATTTATTACGAAGCGATCAAGAACAATGCGTACACTTCCTACATCGGCGAGGGCACTCATATGGATATGATGTATATGCCGGATGCGCTTCAGGCGATCATCGACCTGATGGAAGCTGATCCATCAAAGCTTCAGCACCGCAACTCATTCAACGTATCTGCCATGAGCATCGCACCTGAAGATGTGGCAGCAGCAATCCGTGTTCACCAGCCGGACTTCAAACTCGACTATGAAGTCGACCCTGTCCGACAGTCTATAGCCGAAAGCTGGCCGGATGCCATTGACTCAAGCGCTGCCAGAGCCGAGTGGGACTTCAAAGCAAACTTTGATCTTGCAAAAATGACGGCTGACATGCTCGATAAATTAAAAACGAAATAATCTGCGCAGATCGATCCTATTAGCCTAAACGCTGTGAGGATCGATCTTTTTTATTATTTCTCCCATGAAAGGTAAAAATGGAGGATACAGTTATTTCTTCTTTTATATTCAGATAGTAAATAATGCGAGATTATCACATTGGGATTATCAGAATTTAGGCCTTATGGTACGATAAAAGAAAAAAGATCGCGCAGGTGGCGTCATGAAAGAAAACAATCTGCATTTCACAAAAGAAAAATTCAATCATCTGGGTGCTATCATCTGTCTGCTATTCATTCTTCAGCTTCTGGCTGTGCTGTTTTTAGAAAAAACATGGAGTATGGCAGCTTCGATCATTATCTTGATTGCCGGTATCTCCTTCATGATGAGAATGAGGGCAAGAGCGAAGACGTTCTTTGATGAATATCAACATCTGATAGAGGAGGAAAACCAATTATCGACACTCCTTCACTCTCTGCCTGACTTCATCTGCTTTAAGGACGGGGAGGGACGCTGGCTGAAGGTCAATCAATTTGGACGGCAGCTTTATAACCTCGAGGACATCGACTATCAGGGGAAAACCGATTGTGACTTGGGAGAGTTAGTCCCATTCTTCAAGGATGCATTTGACTACTGCATCGATTCCGATGAACAGTCGTGGCAATCGGAAAATGTGACGAGGTGCGAAGAAGGCTTCTATCTTCCGAGCGGGGAGTTCAAGA
>NZ_JABMCR010000337.1 GCF_013179555.1 Bacillus haikouensis | reverse complement strand
GAATGCCAATTGAGCCTTTGGCAGCTCGTTTCAGCTCTTGAATTTTACGGAGTCCAACCGCACGTTTTACAGTCTTTCTAAGGTGAGTCAGAATGTCTTGATCCGATAAATGTTCCAACTCATGTGGTAAAACATTTAACTTCAATAATTGTAGTGCTGCTTTCCCTTCCCAATCCTTAAAAACGGTGAGAAATTCAGGGAAATAGCGATCTAGCCAGTTGTGAACTTGCCCTTGAAGCATTTGTAGATCAACAGACAGAAGGTCGCGTATTTTTCGTGCCACACGAAGTTCTGCATAAACTCCTTGCGGAATTTGTGGTTCAGCGTATCTTCCATCTTTGACTAACTGGGCAATTACTTTGGCATCTTTGACATCATTTTTAGTTGGGGAATTGTCATCCAACTCTTTGGACTTCTTTACATGCATGGGATTCACGACCACAAATTTAATCTCTTTTTCTTTCAGGAAATGCGCGAGATTAAGCCAATAGTGGCCTGTCGGTTCCATTCCGATAATCACTCTTTCCATTTCATTTTGATCCATCAACTGATTGACCCAGTTGAGAAACAGCTCGAAATGGGCTTGTGTATTTTCAAAATGACAAGGGGTTCCAAACTCCACACCCCTGAAGTCTTGAGCACGCGCGACATGCTTGAATTTCGCAATGTCTACTCCTATAATTAATGTTTGAGAAGTAATTTGAGCAATCTTTTGGTTTTGGTTATAATTCATTTTGAAGGCCTCCTGGTATCTATGATTTTGTCCGTTTTGCTTGCCGGCTCAGGACACTCATATCATACCAAGAGGTTATTTTTTTGTTCAAACCCCATTTTTCTTCATAACAGGAATGCTGCCCTTTAATTGAACAAGGGCAATAGCCGGATCAATTAGCTGATCTTCAGTTATCGCCCCCTTTAACGGAATATCGCTCTCGCTTATTCTACATAAGTAGGTTTAATTAATTGCTCAAACTCTTGCAGTTCTGCTTCTCCACCAAACAAAACTTTCTCTAAGGTAAGGGTTAACAAATGCGGAATCTTGTTTAATTCATCATTGGTAAAATCAAGGTTGCTTAGCATAATGATAGCTTTGTCACAATCTTTGTAACTAATTAAACCTGAACAATACCCTGCCCAATATCCATCGTGAAGTACAATCTTTTTATATTGAGGGTGGTCTTCAATTTTCCATCCAAGACCATATCCTCCCAAGTCCTTGTGCAAACCAGGACAATATTTAATGGAAGCATCTCCGTTAAGGTAATTTGGGTTAATAATAATTTCCTTTGATTGTTCTGATACCAACTCATTATTATATATAGAATGCTCCCACTTTAGTAAATCATCAACGGTTGATTTTATACCTCCATCCCCTTTAACTCCGTCGAGGAAATACACATATTTATGCTCTTCAATTTCATTCGGAAGTCTATACAAATCCTGTTCCCAATCGTAGATATACCCTAACGAAAAATATTCAATTTCATCATCTAGGAATTGAGAATGTGTTGATGTATTCAGCATATTTAACGGTTCGAATATTCTTGTCTTTAAGAATTCTCCGTACTCCATTTTTGAAACCATTTCTATGATTTCTGCCAGCAATACATACCCTGTATTACAATACTCCCACTTTTCATTTACTGGAAACAATACATCAGGCTCTTCATCTTTCAGGAATTTAATTATATCTTTATTTGTTGCAATTTTTGTTTGGTCCCAGTTACCCTCTGTCTCAAACCATTCCATATAATCGGGAAGTCCAGAGGTGTGATTTAGCATATTTTTAATTGTAATGTTTTTGTATGGAAGATAAGGGAAAAACGTTTTTAGATTATCGTCTAATTTTAGCTTTTCCTCCTCTATTAGTATCATAATTGCCATTGCTGTAAAGCTCTTTGAAATCGAAGCAATTTCAAAAATCGAATTATGGGAATGTTGTTCTGAGATAGTTCTCTTGCCTATCGCTCTCTTGTAAAATGGTTTGCCTTCCTCGGATAAAAGCACAGTCCCATTAAATAGCCTATTTTGTTCTAAGAAATCTAATACTCTATCTAATTCTTCGCGTCTCCTATTTTGTCCACTCATATTAAATGACCTCCAATTATGATTTGTTAGTGAGTATAATTAGCTTCACTTCTGGAGGGCGGACCCCTTATTAACGGTTATATAAAGTTGAATATATTAAACAAGTTATATTCCCCCTATTTAAATACTGTCTTATTCGGTTAACCTGCCCCTTTAATGGAATATTCACTGTCTTTGCCTATCCTTATTTTACCATAGGTTTAGGTTGCCGATTTAACAGTTTATGATTTGTTTTTAACAGACAAAACGACGAGGTGATTGACACTCATTTTGGCACCTTTTTTTACGAGGACAATAGGTGTTGTCCGGTATAAAAACCTTGTCATTTGGACTGCCATTTACACGATTATTGCTTTATAAACCTTGAAATAATAAAAAACTGACCTATGCCAATCCATAGGTCAGTTTTAATGTCGTTTATACAAAAAGCATCCGATAACGGAATCCTTTACTTAAAATGGGGTCAGTTTTTTTGTGGATTCATAAGGGCTTTTTATCTCTCCCTATAATACGTAGGCGGAAGAAACATAAGCAACAGCTACTGACAAAATAAGATAAAGGGAAAACATTTTAACGTCCTTCTCAACAATCTTTTTGATGGCCAAAGTCAGTATGAATAAGGAGAACAAGGCAGGACCAGCTATGTTTACGAAATATGAAAATTCAGTTTCCTGTCCATATACTGAGAGATAGAAGGCTTGAAAAAGCGCCCAAGCTATTAATAAACCGCCCACTACTTTAACCAAAACATTTGATTTTTTCATATTTAAATTTACACCTCCCCTTATAGTGAAAAAGAACTAAATTGGAAAATATGGAAAAACATTTACATTTTTTCCTCTAAATATGTTACTTTTTAACAGTACCATATATTAGGAGGAGGAGAAAACATGAAAAAATACTTAATTTTCGTTACGGCCTTGGTCTGTGTATTTTCCACGATTGCTCTGGGTCTCGGAGGTAATTCAGCGAGCGCTTCTGAGGCTACCACTGGAGATCAAGTGCTGTACAAATCGCTTATTGATTCTGGATACTCACCGGATGAAGCCATGTTTGAAATTGAAATGATGAATGCTGTCACAAAGTTTTACTCACTAGATTCTGAGGGGAATCTATCGTTCGATTTTAAGAAGGCTTCCAAATCTGGAGTGAAGGGCGAATACTTAGATAGAGTGAAAGCTGATCTAGCAAAAATTAAAGAGATTGATGAATCAAAACAAAAGTCTAAAAGTTTCAGCGATGGTCCAGACAGGGGAGATACAGGTCCTGGTGGCGGAGGTGACGGATGTGCCGGTGGGAATTACCATTCGCCGATTAATCAGAATGGTACCATATCTGGCACATTTGGATTAGATCATTGCAATACAAACACGCTAATTGATTACCTTGCTTATGGTGTAGGTGCCGCGACTCTAGCTGCTTGGATTTCTAGGAAGACGGCGTTCCCGGTTGGTACGGTTTTATCCGCTGTCACTGGATGGGTGCTTAACACGTATCGTGTTGAAATCGCAAGGGCTGATGTGGGACGAGGGGTTTACTTTTATTACAGGTATTCAGTCTCAGGGTATGTAATCCCTTATGGACAATAGTCTTTAGATTGAAATTCACCACCGGAAGTCTCCGCTAACGGTGTGAACGGCTAAGATGAATTTCTTCTAACAGAAAACGCTTGGCTTTGGTACCGACCCCCGAAAGTTAGAGTGAAAAATCTAACCTTCGGGGGTGTTTTTATGGCTAAATACAATTATGAATTTAAAATGAAGCTTGTTACCGAGTATTTAGAAGGCAACATCGGGTATGGA
>NZ_JABMCR010000336.1 GCF_013179555.1 Bacillus haikouensis | reverse complement strand
GGTTTTATCGGTGCAGGCGTAATGGGAAAAAGCATGGCTCATAATCTGTTGAAAGCAGGATTTGCCCTTAATGTGTACACTCGTACGAAAGAAAAAGCGGCTGATCTCTTGGAGGAAGGAGCACACTGGAAGGAAAGTGCTGCGGAGCTTGCAAAGGAATCCGACATTATCATGACGATTGTCGGCTACCCAAGTGATGTAGAAGAAGTGTATTTAGGTGAAGGTGGGATTTTAGCTAATGCGAAGGCGGGATCGTTTGTGATCGATATGACGACGTCTTCCCCCAAACTTGCTGAAGCAATTTTTGAAAAAGCAAATAAAGCAGGCATTCATGCATATGATGCTCCTGTATCCGGCGGGGACATAGGTGCCCGGAACGCCGCACTTACAATCATGGCCGGCGGGGATGAAGCGAATTTTGACTATATTCTTCCTGCCCTTCAAGCAATGGGTAAAAACATTGTCCTGCAGGGAGGCGCCGGTGCCGGTCAGCATACGAAAATGTGCAACCAAATCGCGATCGCTGCAGGCATGATGGGTGTCTGCGAAGCCATCCTCTATGCTGAGAAAGCAGGTCTCGATCCGAAAACCGTCCTGAAAAGCATCGAAGCGGGTGCAGCCGGTAGCTGGTCGCTGTCAAACCTTGCCCCGCGCATGATCGACGGCAATTTCGAGCCCGGTTTCTACGTCAAACATTTTATCAAAGACATGAAGATCGCGATCGAATCGGCTGAAACTATGCAGGTTCCCGTTCCCGGACTGAAGCTTGCGAAAGAATTATACGACCGATTCAGCCAGGCAGGCGGGGATGATAAAGGAACCCAGGCGCTGTATCAGTATTATGAGATGATGATGAGTAAGGCTGAATGATGAAAAGGCCCGTCCCAGACTGCGTTAACATTTAACGCAGTCTGGGACGGGCCTTCAATTTAGTTGGATGAATCGTTCTTTTCGATTTCTAATTTGCTGCTGCCCATCAAATACACAAAGAAAAAGGCGATCCCCAATGGAATCAATGCGTAGGCAAAGGTGGTCGTGATTGAATCGGACATAGCCGTCGTGATTTTCTCCAGTACGGCATCGGGAATCTGATCACGCATTTCCGGTTCGAAAATGCTTCTCGGATCGCTGCTGCCCGGAAAACCTTCCCCTGCTCCCTGCCCTTTGAATGCTTCTTCTAAATTAGAAGCAAACAGCTTAGTCTGCAGGGTCCCATACACCGTGATTCCAATCGTCATACCAAGCGACCGGAAAAAGGCGTTGGTTGAATTCGCAGACCCCCTGAATCTTGGTTCCAGCTTATGAATCGTCGCATTAGGCAGCAGGGAAAAAGAGAATCCTACTCCAAAACCGCTCAGAATCATATAAAGAGTCAACAATAGTCTGCCCGTTTCCGGTCCCATCGTTGCAAGCAGGGTCATTCCGGTGATGAACGCAATGATCGAAACCCACATAATATTCCGATAGCTTGTCTTTGTCATGCGCATTCCGGCAACCGCACTTCCGACCACCGAGCCAAGCATCAATGGTGTCAATATCATTCCCGCATTCGTGGCAGAACCTCCATACACAGCCTGAACGAAGATCGGTATCAGAATGGTCAGGATGATGAACGCCGCACCATAAAGAAATGCCAGAGCCTGTGATGATGCAAACAACGGACTCTTGAACATCCAGAACGAAATGATCGGTTCTGCGGCTTTCCGTTCGATAAAAAAGAAACTTACAATGAATACAAAAAACGCCAGAAGCAATCCGATGATCTGCCAAGAAGACCATGCGAATTCCTTCCCTCCCAATTCAAGCGCAAACATCAGACTGACTACCGCAATGACGAGTGTGACCGCCCCGCCCCAGTCGATGCGCTGATCGGAGCGCTGTGGAGATTCTTTGTAAGCCGTGATGATAAAGAATAAAGAAAGAAGTCCAATCGGGACGTTTACATAAAAGACCCAATGCCAGCTCAGGTTGTCTGTTAAAAACGCCCCGATCAACGGACCAAACACAGAAGCTGATCCAAATACCGCACCCAATATCCCGGTCATTTTCCCTCTTTTTTCTGGAGGGAACAGGTCAAAAACGATAGTAAAAGCGATGGGGAGCAATGCTCCTCCGCCGATACCCTGGATCGCCCTGAAAATACTCAGCTGCACAATATCCTGTGCGATGCCGCACAGTGCTGAACCAATCAGGAAAATAGTAAGTCCAAAGATATAGAATTTTTTCCGTCCATACATATCGGACAGTTTACCGAAAATCGGCATCCCGGCCATCACCGCCACCATGTAAGCAGACGTCACCCAAACAAACTTGTCGAGCCCGCCAAGGTCGGAAACGATCGACCCGAGCGCTGTCGCCACGATGGTATTATCCATCGCAGACATCAATATTCCGAGAAGCAGGCCTGCAAGCGCCAGCTTCATGTTGCTCTCTTTTGCAACCATATGTCTCACCCTTTTTATGTAAAAATGTCTTATTGTCATTTTCATTATAGTCTTCTGCTTGGATATGTCCAGTTGAAACCGATCTGGTGGATACTCTCTGCTAAACACCGCTGGAAATTTCCTTGCAGCATCTAAATATCCTTTCATAAACCTAAAACAGCTATACTCTATCTCGATGTAAAAATTCCCCTTTTACACATTGACATACCCTCATTTTTGGAATAATAAGGAACACAAGGATAGCGAAGGGAGATTGAAAACATGTCAAAAAAGGGGAGATGGGGACCTACATTCATCATCATCCTTGGTCTCTGCTTTCCATCTATGGATTCGGTCTGGATGAAATACGAAGTCAACGAGAAGGATCAACTGGTCATGTACGACGGTTTCAGCGGACCTCATGCCATTGGAGGCACCGGCGTCAGTAATGAGCAGGGAATCATGGCGGTAATCGGAGAGTACATGAGCGAGTTCATAAACTGGCTTCTCATTGGAATCCTGATTGCACCCTTATTTATCGCATCTTACATCGTTCTGCTCAGTGAAAAGTGGGAGCGGAACAAACTAAAGAGAAAAAGTACCCTCGCAGCAAATGGTGTCGTGATTGCCTGTGCAATCACCGTTTGGGTCCGGTATATTCATCTTGTGAACGACACTTTTCGTAATGTTTTATTTTAGAAATAATGTTTGTTCATTGTTTTTTTATGATACACAAAAGGAACTGCTGTACACAGTTCCTTTCGCAGGATCCTTCAATTATCAGCTAATCCAGTCTGCACTATCATCAGCCATTCTTTGTAAGTCACTCATAAACACACTGGCATGATAGCCATCACATACTGAATGATGAATTTGTAAAGAGACAGGCATGAAAATTTCATCATTTACCTCGGAATATTTTCCTCCAGTGATTATAGGATTTAGACTATCTCCACCGTTTCTAATATTTAGATTTAAGGATGTAAAAGAACTCCAAGGTACCATAGATATTGGAATACTGTTTTCTGGTATTGGTGTTTTTGGAAATAAGCTTCCCGTACCATTGAATTTTTCTACATCTTTTTCATATGAAGTATGAAATTCAGTGAAATCGGGTGTACATGGTGACCAGATGCCAGAAAATAAGTGTGTCTTCTTATCAAATATTGTGTAACAAGGGCACATCTCTGTCCAATATCCTAAAGTGCCTTCAGAGTTAAAATTAATCCTGAATTCTCTATGGGAATTCACTATTTTCGTAACCATAAAAATAAAGGCAGGATAAAACTTGTAATCCTTTTTCTTTAAGTTCTTCATAAGATTCGTGATATTGATTTCATTCGTGATACTGAATGTTGTTTGTTGATTTAAAAAGTGTTCAAAGTATTCTTTTCGATACCAAGTGTCACGATTAATTTTGATGAATTTCATATTTAACGCCTCCTAATTAACTTATCATTGTCTTAGGAGGCTT
>NZ_JABMCR010000335.1 GCF_013179555.1 Bacillus haikouensis | reverse complement strand
ATAAGAGAAACCAACTGTGCAATAATCCTATGATCAGCGGGGGTAAAAATACGAACAGCAGCTGCTTGCGTATGTTTCGTTTGATTTCGGTGTCTCCCACACCAATTTTTCTCAAAATGGCATAATGCTCCCGCTCTTCTGTAGCTTCTCGCAGTTGTTTAAAGTAAATGACGCTCCCCAGCGCAAACAAGGCAATGACAGCAAAGAAAGCGACGGAGAACAATATTAACGAGGACGACTCAGTATCGATGGAATACATATCTACATAGGCTGAATAATACGGTTCGTCTGACTTCATCACGATATCGTATATCTTTCTTGATATATCATTGGATGTTTTCGGATCTTCAATTTGATACATTTCAAACGAAGACAGCTTATGATTATCTGTTAATGGCTCAAATGCTTCATCGGAAATGACGAGGACAGAAGGTTGAAGGTCGGAATTGCCGCCAGGACTCGTCGGAACACTAAGCAATGGGTACCGCTTTTTCTCGATCACACGAAATGCAGTGTCTTCCAAAACGGAGATCTCAGGGTGAGGTCGCTGATACTTTATCGGGTCATCTATCCCCCTTGTCAAGACAATAGCTTCGTCCCCTTCCAACTCTACTTTTTCTCCCACTTCACGCAATTCAACAATCGCATTTAATTGTGATTCTGGAAACAGGTAAAATTCCTCTGTGTAATAATCCGGATGGCTGAAAAACGTTTGTCTATCCGGAATTTTCCCTGTCTGTATTCCAGTAATGGTTTCATGGCCTATAATCGGATGGGATTCATTCATAAGCTGTTCTATTTGTTCTTGAGTTTCATCATCTTGAGTAGAAAAGGCAAAATGATTCGGATATTCTTTTTTTACAACATTCGCCTTCATGGCGTAATCTACGGCAATAAATCCAACCGCAAAGATGACAACTGCACTGATCAGTGAATTGAACGTAAAATTCACTGTGTTTCCCCGGATTGAAAATCTCAGGGAAGAAATCCATAACATTTTCGTTCCTTTCAAGTAACGTCTACTTTGACTCATCTTTTGTAAAACCCAACCGGAAAACTGACGGAAAAATAAAAATGTTCCTCCAATCAGTGCTGCGCTTGTCGCAATTAAAGTTTCGTTAAAATAATCTTTCCATATATCTGTATCCCCTGCCAAGGTAATCGTATAGTATGACGCTATAATCAAAATAATGGACAATATAGCCAAAGGTGCGGAAAACCTAAATGGTTTATCCCGTTTTTCTTTTGCATGAAACAATTCAACCAACTGGACACGGCGGACGCTAAAATAACTTTGAATTGTAATAATGCCGATCAATAGTGCGAATAACAGAATGGTGGAGCCGATTGCTTCAATGGGAAAGGAAAAAGAAATCTCGTCTTTGTAGCGCATTAAATTCATTAACACCTTACCGAAAAACTTCGACAGCAGTCCTCCGATTAAAATTCCACTTGATACAGAAATGGCACTCAGAAATAGTGTTTCATAGAATACCATTGCGGCAACGTGTCTTTCTTTCATCCCGTAAAGCAAATACATACCAAACTCTTTTTTCCGCTGCTTCATAAAAAATGAGTTAGCATACAAAATGAAAAACACGATAAACAAAAAAACAATGATCGAAGCAATGGAAATGACCATTTTATAGTTTTCTTTATTTTGAATGGCTGCAACTACGTCCTCATTAAACATTAAACCGGAAAAAGTAAAGTAAATGACAACCCCTACCAGCATGGAAATGAAGTATATCGTGTACAATCGGAAGTTCCTCTTCATATTCCTCCATGATAAATCCACCAGGTTCATCGCTGGTCACCACCAATTGCACTTTGGATCGTCAGGATTCGGTCAAAAAATTCTTTTTCCGATTGTTCTCCTTTAAACATTTCATTCACAATTTTCCCATCACGGAGAAAAATCACCCGCCGGCAGTAGCTTGCTGCATAGGGATCATGTGTAATCATAAGAACCGTTGTCTTGAATGTTTTATTAAGCAATTGAATCTGTTCCAGGAGCTGGGTAGCGGACCGGGAATCAAGTGCCCCCGTCGGCTCATCGGCAAACACGATCGCCGGATTGGTAATGATAGCCCTGGCTGCAGCCGTTCGCTGCTTTTGACCGCCTGATATTTCAGAAGGATATTGAGGTAAAATCGATTCAATATTCAACGCTTCAACCAATTCCCCTAACCGTTCTTCCATTTCTGTAACAGGTATTTTTTGCATGGCGAGCGGGAGAAGGATATTTTCTTTCACTGTCAATGTCTCCAGCAGGTTGTAATCTTGAAAAATAAATCCCATTCGCATTTGGCGGAATTCCCGCAATGCCTTCCTTTTTAGATCTAACAGCGATTTACCTTCGATCCAGACATCGCCTCCGCTAAAATTGTCAATTGTTGAGAGGGTATTCATTAATGTCGTTTTCCCGGATCCGGATGGCCCCATTACCGCAGTGAATTCCCCTTGTTCAATGGTCAAATCAATATTCTTTAATACTTGTGTTTTCCCGTATGATTTCGATAAATTCTTTGTCTCTATAATCCTGGTCATCGTTTCGACCTCCTTTACCAACAAACTATACACACTATTTTCTATGCCAACCATCGATGTAACAATACCCAAAGTGACATTATTGTCATGTTCATTTTGAGACGACCCATTTATGGCGGGGCACTTCAATTAGAAAAACCCTGTCACTCATTCAACAGGATTTTCCATCAAATTTTTATAGTAAATGATTTCAGTAAGTAAATTCTTTTATGTATGATTCCATCTCCTCGACAAATGGCGGCACGTCCATCCCAGTCCGATTGAAACAAGAAAAGGTACGATCACAATTCCAGGCATGACTACAGTCCAATATAGTAAATAGGCACTGATTAGAAAGATGAGCCAGCTGACGATTAACAGAAAGCTGGATGAGAATTCACGAAATGCTTTCACGCTGCTCATTCCTTTCTTCTTAGAAGATTTTCACGAGTTCCAGTATGAATATTGAAGAGAAACACAAACCAACGAACAGATAGACATAATAGGGTTTATTGTCTTTCACCTCTTTCGTTATGATTCCTTCAATTCCCGGCAATAAGTACATAATTGATAAAAATGAAAACAACAAACTCCCGGGCAGATCCATATTTCCGATAAAAAAGTGATAGATGCCAGCACATACTCCAAGGATAGCGATAAATACATTTACTTTTCGCAATAAGGACACCGTTCTCCCTCCTTTTTATTCTGCCTTATCAAGGACAAAAACTCCGAGACTTAGGGAACAGGTATTTTGGTGTTTTAGAACCAGGCGGCCTGTTCCCTTAGCTTTTTCACGTTCTCCGATGTCGGCTTTTCCTGGCCTCGATATACCCATAATAAGAACACGTCCCGTTTTGGGACAAATCCCTTACCTCAAAACCGCATTTTTCATAAAAAGGGAAATTTTCAACTGAAGTATGGGCAAACCAATCACCATGGGGGAGCTTTTGAACACAGAGGTCCACCAGCTTCTGTCCGATTCCCTGCCCCCTGTAACGGGAGGAAACAACTAGATCCATGATATTCGCCGCCATGATTTGATCGGATATCACCCTGACCATCCCGATCATGTGATCCTCATCCCAGACCGTGAAAGCCCAAGTCGAATTCTTGAAGATCAATGTGAATTTTTCTTTCTGCCAATCCGGGGTTTTCCGGACCCACCCAGCATCTTTGAACAGTGCCTCTGCCTGATCAGCAGGAATTCCTTCCGTACCCTCCCGTATAACCAGTCCGTTAAAATATTGATACATGTGCAGTCTAAAATGTACCCTATAGAGTAGACACTTAAAAAAAGTCTACCTATAGGGTATTTTTTTGTATAATGACAAATAGACACTAGTAGAAATCGGGGAAACATCATGAGTAAAAAAACATTCACAGAGAA
>NZ_JABMCR010000334.1 GCF_013179555.1 Bacillus haikouensis | reverse complement strand
GGCCAGCATTATCAAACAGGGCGAACAATCAAGCCTTGTCGTGCAGGCTTCACAACTGGAAGACTTATCTAAAGAAGAAGTCTTCCAAGTATGGCTCATTAAGGATGAAAAGCCGCAACGTGCAGGAACATTTGTGACCGGTGAAGATGGAAAAGGCTCCGTCGTCTTTAAAATGAACAAAGAATTTGACAAGATAGACTGGGATACAGTCGCAATCACTCTGGAGCCTGATGCAAACAGCCAGCTTCCGCAGGGAGAGATCGTACTCGCATCTCAACTATAATTTGATAAGATCAACGATTGCCCGGGCTTATCGCCCGGGCATTTTTTTCAGCATGTAATATGTTCACCTTCTCCCATTCCATTCACGCATCACCCAGCACGGAATATTATAACTGGAAAAGTATCCATAGAGGTGAACAAATGACTGATACACCTGACTACACGTCTCCTTCAGTACAGTTTTATGGAAGTGTGAACGATCATAACCTGTTTACAAAAGATGCGAATAATCTGATCAACATCCTTGGCAAAAAACAATTGAATACGCTGGAAAAAACGTCCCTCCTCGACATCTTCCTCAGTAAAGGCAATGTCGTGGAGCCTCATTATCATCAAAACGCTGCTGAGCTGGTCTATTGCATTTCCGGCAGGATCACTGTCTCACTGCTGAATCCGTTCACGAGGGAATTGCTTACGTATTCCGCTTCTCCGGGAGAGGTTGTCAACGTTCCACAGGGCTGGTGGCATTACGAAGTGGCCGATGAGGATCAAACCCATTTGCTTGCAATTTTTGATGCACCCAATCCTGAAGTCATCCTTGGCTCTGATATCCTGACCTTCACTCCCGCCAACATCATGGCCCACACATATTGCATGAATGAAAATCAATGGAATGCCGTCACTTCCCAAGTGAAACCGGCCACCTACATCGGACCTCCCAATCATTGCATTCCACAAAACAGGAGCCAGTATCCCCCAGACCAACCATATTATTATTCTCCTCCCTATTGCCATATCTCGCCATACTACTACGGATACTATGGATGATGAAAGCCGTTCCCTGTTATACCTATTCAGCCCGGACAGATTTCTGCCGGGTTTTTTATTTTGAGTTGAATGACTAGAACTCAAATCTATAAACAAAGAGTATTCAAAAGTGAATTGAAAATCTTTCTATTGAAAGATACATAAGGAAATCAGAATGATCTATCACTCTTACATTTACACCCTGGTTTTTAATCTTTTTAACAAAACCAAAAAGTTTTTTAAAAAATAGTGATCCAACATCATACTTTTGTCGTTAGCTCTATGAAAATATAAAAACAAAAGGAGAGATTACCCAATGAAATTCAAAAAAAGTTATTTAGCAGTACCACTTAGCATGTCACTGATGATTCCGGCAGCAGGAACCGCATTTGCCCATAATGGTGAAGATCATTCCGCTATGGCCGTGACACCGGCATCCGATTTGAGAACAACACTTCAGCATTACTTAAGTGAACACGCATACTTAGCAGTCGAAGCAATGAGAAGAGGCGCAGAAGGAGCTGAAGACTTCGACGCAGCTGCCGGTGCCTTGAGTGCCAACACTGAAGACCTGACAGCAGCCATTACTTCCGTTTACGGAGAAGAAGCTGGAAATCAATTCAATGAAATGTGGTCAAATCACATCGGATTCTTCGTCGATTATGTAAAAGCTACGGGTTCAAACGACCAGGCAGCCAAAGACGAAGCACTCAAAAATCTGGACGGGTACCGCGCTGAATTTTCAAAATTCCTTGAAACCGCTACAGGTGAGCGTTTAGAATCTGACGGCCTTGCAGAAGGCCTGCAAATGCACGTAAACCAGCTTGTAGGGGCTTTTGACAGCTATGTGGCAGGAGACTACGAAAAAGCATACGAGTATGAGCGTGAAGCGATTAACCATATGCATATGGTCGCAAAAGGATTATCCAGCGCGATCACCGATCAATATCCTGATAAATTCGAAAACTCAATGGCAGTAACGCCTGCAGCTGACTTAAGATCCACTCTCAACCATTTGCTGACTGAGCATGCTGCACTTGCGACGATGGCAATGCAAAACGGAATCGACGGTTCTGAAGACTTTGATGCATCTGTTAACGCATTGAATGCCAATACGGAAGACCTGGCAGCAGCCATCGCTTCTGTTTACGGAGAAGAAGCTGGTAATCAGTTCAAAGAAATGTGGAGTAATCACATCGGATTCTTCGTTGATTATGTAAAAGCTGCGGGTGCTGACGATCAAGCAGCTAAAGATGAAGCATTGAAAAATTTGGACGGGTACCGAGCAGACTTCTCCAAGTTCCTTGAAACTGCCACTGACGGACGTTTAAAATCTGACGCATTAGCAGACGGGCTTCAAATGCACGTCGATCAATTGATCGGAGCTTTTGACAGCTATGCTGCCGGAAATTATGAGAAGTCATTTGAAGACATCCGCATGGCTTACGAACATATGCTGAATCCTGCAAAAGGCCTTTCTTCAGCCATTGTAGATCAACATCCTGATAAGTTCGCTCACGACATGCCTTCACAAATGCCAAACACAGGAATGGGCGGAACGGCCGGTCAGGAAGAATTCCCTCTTGAATACTTACTGGCTGCTCTGATGGCGATTGCCGGCGGATCTGTACTGGCTCTTAAAAAATACGCTGCAAATAAATAATGACAAAACAAAAGGGGACGACCCCGGCTAGGTCTGTCCCCTCTTTTGTGAAGATGAAAGGAGTGGCTTCACATGTTATATACTATGAAAGCTGTCCTCCTTGCGCTTGTACTAATGACTATTTCTGCCTGCAGTGCTGAAATGGGCATGAACCCAAACTCAGGAACCGACGTGAAGAATAGTGAACAGAAGCAGGAAGAAACACCTGCATCACAACAAACGGCTAGTACCACCACCAGTGCATCTCCCTATGCAGATTCGATTGTAAAGGATGAACGGTCCGGAATCGTCCCGGCCAGCCTTGAAATTCCTGCAATTGATTTAAAAGCAGAAGTTGAAGCGGTGGGACTAAAGGAAAACGGAGAAATGGCCGTGACTAAAAGCTTCGAAAAAACCGGATGGTATGAAAATGGATACAAACCCGGCGAACCGGGAAGCGCCGTCATCGGGGGACATATCGACAGCCGGAATGGCCCCGCCATTTTCTACAACCTGAACAAGCTCTCTAAAGGAGACGAATTGACCGTGACAAGCAAGGACGGCGAATCCAGAACATTCGTTGTCACCGGCAAAAAAGAATATCCTTGGGATGACGCTCCACTGAAATCAATCTTCGGTTACAGTCACAGCAGTACATTGAATCTCATCACATGCACCGGCAATTTTGACCGATCATCCAGGAACTACAGCAAACGGCTGGTCGTTTATACAGAGCTGAAATCCTGACAAAAACAGCACAGATTTATTCTGGTGCTGTTTTTTTAAGCTCTTATCAACAAACGTTGTAGTTGTTCACACACGTAAATAGTACCTTGCGGGCTTTCGATCCCGTACTTTAGCAAGAGTTCGAATAGAGAGCATGCAGCCGCCCAATTTAAATGAATACATAGCTTATGGGATCAAAACGTTTAAGGAAACAGTTTTTTATGCTGCGGGACAGACCTGTAGATCAGGGACTGTTATGGGGACAGGACTTACAGAAGTGGTCCTTAATGGGACCCTCCGGACACACCTTCCCCCTTCGATCGTCAAGGCATACTCTCATCAATTAAATGGTATTCAGGTATTAAATCAGACAGCGGTACTATCGACGCTTTCTTCTCGTATAGCGGAATGAATGCCTTCAGCATCGTGGCAACCTTCATTCCCGTTATCCCTACATGACCGATCGCTACCGTGCTTTCATCATTATCCAATTCATGCGATAGTCGTTTCGCCTGCTTTCCAATATGCCGGAGTGTGTATATATCATCGAAGAATAATTCATTTT
>NZ_JABMCR010000333.1 GCF_013179555.1 Bacillus haikouensis | reverse complement strand
AATCTTTCCAAAAGCTGAAATGACATTGGGAATGGCAGCCTTCACTTCTTCTTCCTTTTCAAGATCACATGGAATAATCGAGCATTTCCTGCCAAGCTGTTCGATTTCTTCCTTCACATCCGTCAGTTCCGGTTTCCTTTGAAGCAAAGCAATATCTGCTCCGGCTTCGGCCAGGGCCACTGCCATTGACCGGCCGATCCCACGCGTAGCCCCCGTGATGGCAGCTGTCTTTCCAGTCAGGTCAAATAAATTCTTAGCCATATGTATCTCTCCTTCTGCAGTTTTTTTATTTTTTTATATAGTCCTATACGCAAAGATTGTTGTGTTAACTACACGAATTGCTAAAGCTCTGTCGTGCTGAATGGTGAGGGGAACTGCTTGCTACCACTAGTGTACGGAGTCCGCAGTTCCCCTCACCATCTATAGAGACAATAGTGACAAAAGCACTCAACTCTGAACACTTGAAAAAAGCTGTTTTCTTAACATGTATAAAAGATTATTCTAGTTTATAACTCACACTTAATAGTTGATTGGAACGGAAGGTGCTCGACTCCTGCGGGAATAGCGGGAAAGTTGAGACCCACAGGGCAAAGCCCGAGCAGGCTCAACTCACGCCCCGCGGAAAGCGGGCACCTGGAGTGGAAATCAACCAGCACCCGCTTCTTAAAAAACAACAAAGTTTATGAAAACAGCCTTTTATAGTAATCATTCAATTAAATTAGGAATAAATGTCACAAGTGACGGAAACAGCACGATTAAAACAAGTGCAACACAAAGCAAAAGAACATATGGAATGGCACTCTTCATCGCATGTTCAATCTTAACTCCGGATGAGGAGCATGCAACAAACAGGCAGACACCTACCGGAGGAGTCAATGTTCCAATCGCGATATTAATAACAATCATGACACCAAATACAATTGGATCCATTCCCGTACTCAAGGCAATCGGCAATAAGATTGGAACAAACATGATCAGCAGGGCAAGCCCTTCAATGAACATGCCGCCAATGATAAAGATTAAGTTAATGACGAGTATAATAAAGAATGGGCTGTCTGATACGCTTGTGATGAGACCGCTCAAAATCTGCGGGAAATTGTGACTCACAAGAATCCAACTGAACAAAGAGGAAGCCGCTATGATCAGCAGCACATTCCCTGAACTGATGACTGCTTCCATGAATATCGATGACAAGTCCCGCAATTTAATACTTTTATAAACGAACAATCCCAGGATTAACGTATAGACAACAGCAATGATACTGGATTCTGTCGGTGTAAAGACGCCGGTTAAAATCCCGCCGACGATGATAATCGGAGCAAATAAAGGGAGTATCGCTTTTTTGAAACTGTCTATGAAATAGCTGAATGAAAACGAATTGGACTGGGTTACACCATAGTTTTTCTTGATGCAAATGATCCTTGATGCAACCATAAATAGAATCCCAATAAGAATACCGGGGATAATCCCTCCTAAGAATAACTTCCCGACGGATATACTGGCGATCCCGCCTAACACAACCATCGGTATACTCGGTGGAATAATAATGCCAATCGATCCTGATGCTGCTTGCAATGCGGCAGCAAACCGTGCTGGATAGCCCAGTTTAACCATACTTGGAGTCATCACGCTGCTGAGTGCAGCTGTATCAGCTGGAGCGGAGCCGGAAATTCCTCCCATCATCATGCCTGAAGTGACACTCACATAACTCATGCCGCCTTTCGTCCATCCAATAATGGAATCTGCAAAGTTAACAAGTCTTTGCGTTAATCCACTTTTATCCATGATGACACCCGTAAGCATAAAGAAGGGGATGGCCAATAATGTAAAGCTATTCATGGAAACGAACATTTTCTGCGGAATCAATACAAGCGGGACAATCCCTTCCCATAAAATGGTGATAATCGAGGCCACTCCTAAAGAGATTCCAACCGGTACACCCAAGATCAATAGGACAAAAAATGCAATAAACAGTAATGTAATCATTGTTTCTCCTCCTTGGATGTCGCGATTAATACGACCACAAAGATGATCGCAATGAAACCTGACACTGGTATAATAGAATAAATGATTCCCAGATTAATAGGCAGTACAGCAGCTGTGCCAGACATATTCACCTCTACAAATTTAATCCCCTGCCAGCACAACACGCCAAAGAATGATCCTGTAATGATATGGACAAGCAGCCGAATGCCTTTCGATAAACCCTTCAGTCGATCGGCCACTGCCGTAATCGCAATATGTTTTTGCTTATAAATCCCCATTGTTATTCCTAAAAACATTAACCATACAAAAATGTATCGATCAAGCTCTTCTACCCAGACCATCCCATTCGAAAATACATATCGAAGGACAACCTGGATAAAGACAAGTGAAACCAAAACGGCCATAAGGAATAGAACTGCGTACGTCACTAGTTTTTCCAGTCCTTGGCCAATGAGTTTTAATGTTCTCACACGTCCCGCCTCCTAATTAGTTCACAGTGATCATCCATTTAAGAGAGGCTGGAACAGCCCCTCTTTTTCATCTACTTTGTATCCATGATCTGCTGGATAAGGTCTTTACCGAATTCATCGCTGTACTTGTCATATACAGGCTGAACGGCTTTTCTCCATGCCTCTTTATCCGGATTTTCTTCTATGGTTAAATTACCTTCCTCTTTAAGGTATTGAATGTCTTTCTTTTCATTATCACGAATCAGTTCTCTTTCATAATCTCCAGCTTCTTTAGATGCCTCTATTAGTACCTCTTGGACATCTTTTGAAAGACTATCAAATTTCTTTGGATTCATAATAAGCAGCATGGCTGTATACGTATGACCATCTAAGACCATGTAATCCTGGACTTCATACATCTTTGAACTTTTTATGGCAAATAAAGGTCCTTCCTGGCCATCCACAACCCCGTGCTGCGCTGCCATATAAAGCTCGGAAAATGGCATCGGTACTGCACTTGCCCCCAACGTCTCTGTGGCGGAAGTTAATACGGGCCATTCAGGTGTTCTGATTTTCAATCCTTTCAAATCTTCAGGTGATTCCAAAGGACGCTTACTGTTTAAATAATGTCTGAACCCTGACTCCCAGTAGCTCATCACTTTAAAGCCGCCTTGTTCTTCAGCTTCACTTGCAAGCTGCTCTCCAACTTCACCCTGTAATACTTTATCTACATGATCGTAGTCCCTGAAGAGAAAAGGCAGATCAAACATGGAATAGCGGGGATAATATTGTGTCACACTTCCAGTGGCAACAAGAGAGATATCCACTGTTCCCATTTTCGTCCCGGCAGCAAGTTCCCCTTCATCCCCGAGCTGGCTGTCATGATAGACCTCGACCTTTACTTTCCCATCTGATTTCTCTGATACTAATTCCGCAAACTTTTCGGCCCCTGCATGGAATGGCGAAGATGTCGGCTGATTGTGACCCAGCTTTAACGTGATTTTATCGGAGTCACCTGATGCTGATCCCCCTGTACTTTTCCCACAACCTGCTAATCCAATCATTAAGACAGCTGCAATGAGCAGACTAAAAACGTTGAACTTCTTTTTCATCTTAATTCCCCCTTTTGAAATATAACTGTATGGAACAGCATGAGAATACTGCAGATACTGAAGTGAAACCCCTGATAATGTAAACGCTACCAATAGGCTCCATAAAAAAATTCCTTATTCCCCAACTCCCTTTACAACAACCATTTGTGAAAATTCAGATTTATTATTATATATAATATTAGTGATTATATATAATATATAAGAGCACGTCAAGAGAATGGGATAAAAGTATTTTAATCAAAATAAAACCCGAACTAATTTGCATTTACAAAGGCAAATTTGTCCGGGTTATAGTTTTGGATAAAAAGACCATTAGTTTTAACTAGTTCCAGCGGTAAGTCTATTTTTCAACCATTTTCATAATATGTTCTCTAAAAGCGTTTTTCGCTTTCTCTGCATCTCTTTCTTCCAGCATTTCC
>NZ_JABMCR010000332.1 GCF_013179555.1 Bacillus haikouensis | reverse complement strand
CTTTGCCGAACACATTTCCGGGAACGACAGCCACCTTTTCTTCCAACAGCAGCTTTTCGGCAAATTCCTCTGAGGACAGGCCGGTTTCAGCAACCGACGGGAACGCGTAAAATGCCCCGCCAGGCAGGTGGCACACAAGCCCCATCTCGTTCAATGAATCAACGAAATAATGGCGGCGGTGACGGTAGCTGCGCTTCATTTCCAGCACGTCTCCCATCCCTTTATCCAAGGCCTCTACCGCTGCGTATTGAGCGGGAGTCGAGGCACACATCATTGCATACTGATGTATCTTCAACAGGGGCACAGCTATTTCTGCAGGGGCGCATATAAACCCCAGCCGCCAGCCTGTCATCGCAAATCCTTTAGAAAACCCATTAATTACGATTGTCCGTTTTCTCATCTCTTCAAGAGATGCGATCGAGACGTGGCCTCGGTCATAGGCCAGTTCAGAATAGATTTCATCTGAAAGCACCACCAGATCGTGACGGCGGATGACATCTGCAAGCGCCTCCAGATTTTCTTTTTCCAACACAGTCCCTGTCGGATTATTCGGAGAACATAATAAAACTGCCTTCGTCCGGTCCGTAATCGCTTCTTCCAGTTCTTCAGCGGTCAATTTGAACCCGTTCTCAGGTTTCGTTTCAATTGTCACAGGTGTCCCACCTGCAAGCTGCACAAGCGGTACATATGAGACGAAGCCGGGCTCGGCGACCACCACTTCATCACCAGGGTCGACGATCGCTCTCAGACTGATATCAAGGGCCTGACTGGCTCCTACTGTCACGATGATTTCACTTTCCGGGTCATACTCCATGTCATAACCGTTCCGCATATAGCGGGCTATTTTTTCACGGAGCTCCAACAAGCCGGCGTTGGCTGTATAGGATGTATTGCCCTGCTCCAATGAAAGAATGGCCGCCTCCCTCACTGTCCAAGAAGTGATAAAGTCCGGTTCCCCCACCCCGAGTGAAATGACACCTTCCATATTGGCTGCCAAATCAAAGAATTTACGGATTCCGGACGGCTTCAAGTTTTCAACCGACTTCGCTAAATATGATGTCTTTGTCGTCATGGCGACACCACAATCCGCTTATCCTCATGAGCATCACCGAAAATGGTGCCGTCATGCTTATACTTTTTAAGTTGAAAGTGAGTGGTCGTGGACAGGACCGAATCAAGAGTCGAAAGTTTTTCGGATACAAAGGTCGCCACTTCATTCATGGACCGCCCTTCAACCGTCACAGATAGATCATATGCCCCCGACATCAGGTACACGCTTTTCACTTCTTTATATCGATAAATCCTGTGTGCGACTTCGTCAAATCCAACCCCTCTTTTCGGGGCCACCTTAACGTCGATCATTGCTGTGACACCTTCATGGCCCTCTACTTTCGACCAATCAACGATTGAGCTGTACCGCACAAGGATATGATCTTTTTCCAGCCTTGTAAGAGCTGTTTCCACTTCTTCAGGTGTTACTTGAAGCATCTTTCCTAAGTTTTCTGATGAAATTCTCGCATCCTTCTGTAAAATCCTTAGTAAATCAAGCTCCAAATCGCTAAGCTGCATACTCATTCTCCTCCATATCACTTAAATGGTTTCATTATAGCAGAAGATGAAAAAATAAAAAGAGTGACATTGCGTTTTTCTTTAAGGTGTTAAATGGTCAAAAAAGGGTAAAATACGTTAAAACAAACAATGTGAGGAGTGAAACATCATGCTAGGAAACGACTTTGCCAGAACTGCAACCGTCAATGGCGCTCGTGTGTATTATGAATATCATCAGCACCCGACGGCGTCCCGAACCTTCGTTCTTTTACACGGATTTTTATCTTCATCCTTCAGCTTCAGACGCTTAACTCCCCTTCTGAAAGACCAGTATAATGTCATATCGATTGACCTGCCTCCCTTCGGAGGGAGCGATAAGACGAGCCGCTTCGTCTATTCCTATGAAAACCTGGCCGACACCGTCATTCAGCTGCTCGAATACTTGAATGTGAAGAATATCTATCTGACCGGGCACTCAATGGGGGGACAGATTGCCCTGAATGTCATGAAAAAAGAACCCTCACTCGTCGAAAAGGGTGTGCTTTTATGCAGTTCGGGTTATCTGCCGAAGATGAAGTGGCCGGTCACGATGGCAAGCCGCATCCCTTTTTTCCACCTGTATGTAAAGCTCTGGCTTACCCGTTCCGGAGTCCGGAAGAACCTTGAGAATGTAGTCCATAACAAAGAAATGATTGATGATGAAATGCTTTTCGGCTACCTGCGCCCATTTTTAGAAGATGACATCTTTAAAGCGTTGACACGTATGATCCGTGACCGCGAAGGAGATTTATCGATCGCCGAATTGAAGAAAATCGAGACCCCCTGTCTGCTGGTCTGGGGAGAGCACGACCGCGTCGTCCCGCTTTCGACCGGACACAGACTGGCAAAGGATCTTCCCTTGTCCAACCTGGTTGTGTTGGAGGAAACTGGTCATCTTGTACCGGAAGAAAAGCCAGACGAGATACTCCAGCATATTCAGCAGTTTGTTCATTCTGAAGCTGATGAATTCATAAAGAATGAACAAACTCAATATAAAAAAGGACTCTCTCCTTCGCTTCTGACGGAAACGTAGAGAGACCCTTGCATATAGATTAAATCAAATAGGTGCCGCTGTTCTTTACTGAAAGTAACGTATAAAAACTCTCAGGCATTCAATCCATCGGAATCCACTCTTCAAACGAAAATTCATAGTTCTCTTGAATACTTGCAAGAATTGTCTTCATCATGAACGGTCCCGATCATATGATCCATTCCTGGGAGGTATGGATCAGCTTTTCATTCGTGTTTCTCATTATCAAGTTCTTCTCTTCCATACCTATATGGATAGTGTCTGATACCAGGGATAGACATAAACAAATAATTTTCATCTTTTCGAATTACATAATAAGATGAATATTGCATAAGAATTCATAGGAAGCTTGAAGGTGAACGGCATTTGACGTCTTCGGGCTGCCGGAACTTACCATTTTAATAGAAAAGGGGTTAAGACATTGAACGAATTCGAGAAAATAATCGATCGAAAAGGGACATCCTCTGTAAAATGGGATATGACCAAAGCCGTTTTTGGAAAAGATGATGTACTTCCGATGTGGGTGGCTGATATGGACTTCCTTCCTCCCGCTGAAGTAACGGAAGCGCTCAAAAACAGGCTGGATCATGGTATCTTCGGGTACACCTTTGTCGGGGATGGACCTACAGAAGCAATCAAGGATTGGGTCGGTAAAAGACACGGCTGGAACATCCATAACAGCTGGCTCCAGTACAGCCCGGGAGTGGTGCCGGCAATAGGGACGATTATACAGGCATTGACGGATCCCGGCGACAAAGTACTCGTCCAATCGCCTGTATACACCCCATTTTTCAGCATGACGGAGGAAAATGACCGTGTGATTGAGAATGCTCAGCTAACCTACGAAAACGGGAAATACAGCATTTCATTTGAAGACTTTGAACAATCTTTGAAAAAGGGAGTAAAGCTATTCCTGCTCTGCAATCCGCACAACCCAAGCGGACGTGTGTGGTCCCGTGAGGAACTGACCAGAATGGCTGAGCTTTGCAAAAAGTATGATGTCATCATCGTGTCGGATGAAATCCACTCCGACCTTGTCTTGGAAACCAGCAAACATACGCCAATCGCGGCAATAGATGAAAGTTATGCAGAAATGACGATCACCTGTATCGCACCGAGTAAAACCTTCAACCTTGCCGGCTTGCAGGCATCTGCCATGATCACTCCAAATAAGGAGTTCCGGGATAAAATTGCCGCTGTCCACAAGAAGCAAGGCTTCTTCACCCTGAATACATTCGGCATCACCGGGATGGAAGCCGCCTATCGTAATGGTGAACAGTGGCTTGAGAACATCCTGGGCTATTTAAAGGAAAATGTGAACATAACAAAATCATTCATTGAAAAGCACCTGCCCCGGATTCACCTTGTCGAACCGGAA